>QNFK01000426.1 GCA_003645495.1 Gammaproteobacteria bacterium | reverse complement strand
TGCAATGACACCACTTTGATTAAGGGCGCAATTGAGGAGGTGCTGCGGTTCAACTCTGCGCAGACGAGCTGGCGCCGCATCACGACGTGCGACACCGAATTCCGTGGTGTGAAATTGCCAAAAGGCACACAGGTGTTTATGTCGCTCGCAGCGTCCAATCGGGACCCGCGGCGGTTCGACAATCCGGATCGATACGATATGGATCGGGCGAATGCAAATAAGCACATTGCGTTCGGACGTGGCCCACATATTTGCCTTGGCCGATTGCTCGCCAGGCTAGAGCTAACCATTGTCCTTGAGCTTCTGGTAGCGAAGCTGCCGTCGTTGCGACTGGTGATTGGTCAGGACCTTCGCTATCTCCCGAACTTTTCTTTCCGGGGTCCGAGTACGCTTTACCTGACGTGGGACTGATCGCGAAACGTTGATGCCAGGATTTTAACAGAGGGATTGATTGCTAACTTGTTCTGTTTTCCGATGCCGTCCTTAACAAGAGCGCTTAATATGTTGGCGGAGAGGGAGGGATTCGAACCCTCGAAGGGCTTTTAACCCTTACTCCCTTAGCAGGGGAGCGCTTTCGACCACTCAGCCACCTCTCCCAATGTTCAAATCCCTGCAACCGTCAGGCCGCGGGGAGTGCATATTACTGATGGGATTCGGTCAGGTAAAGGCGCTTTTAGCACTTATTCCTGATCAGGTTCGGCTGTGCCGCCCTCCTGGGCCGCTTTTTCGCTCTGAATCCGTTCATAGATCTCTTCCCGATGCACCGCGATTTCCTTGGGTGCATTGATACCTATACGAACCTGGTTCCCTTTCACCCCCAAAACAGTGATCGTGATATCGCTACCTATCATCACTGTTTCGCCGGCGCGTCGCGTAAGGATCAGCATGACTTCCTACTCCTGCCTTATACGGGCTCAAGCCCTTTTTCTTTTACGACTGCATATTCGTTAAACGGTTGTAATTGTAGACGAAATTGCCATCCGTTGCCTGTTAGCGGCCGTTTTGGGATGGTTACTGATGAATTCTTTGTTGAATTAGCTGAGTTGTTGCGAAACCCAGGCTGAAACAGAGGCCACGGCCGCATCGAGGCTATCCGGGTCCGTGCCGCCTGCTTGCGCAAAATCAGGCCTGCCGCCGCCCTTTCCTCCTACCTGCTCGGCGACCGGTTTGATCACATCGCCGGCGCGAATTCGGTCGGTATTGTTCTTCGTCACGCCGGCTGCCAGCCGTACCTTGCCATTTTCGACTGACCCCAAAACAACGATCGCGCTCTGCAGTTTGTCCTTGCACTGATCAACGGCATCTCTGAGCGTTCTGGCATCTGCGCCATCCATTCGCATTGCCAGAATCTTGATCCCGGCCACTTCGGTAACGCTGTCCGAGAGATCGGTCGTTCCCCCTGTGACGAGTTTTTTTCTGGCAGAGACCAGCTCTTTTTCCAGTTCTTTGTTTTTGCGCAGCAACTGTTCGACTTTAGCGGCAGCCTGATCGCGCGGACTTTTCAATAGTGCAGCAACATCATCGAGCGCCTGTTGATTTGCATCGATCCAACTTAAAGCAGTTTTTCCGGTAACAGCTTCTATACGTCGAATACCGGAGGCAACCCCTCCCTCTGACGTAATTTTGAAAACACCGATGTCGCCGGTGCTGGCAACATGTGTTCCACCACAAAGTTCTACTGAAGAATCGCCGAGCCGCAAAACACGAACTTCATCGTCGTACTTTTCACCGAACAACGCGATTGCGCCTGAGGCGACCGCGTCATCGTATTTCATCAGATTTGTATCCGCTGCTTTGTTGCCACGAATCTGCTCGTTAACCAGGTTTTCAATCTTTTGCAGTTCATCCGCGGACACTGCCTCGTAATGAGAAAAATCGAAGCGCAAACGATCGGGCGCAACCAAAGAACCCTTTTGTGCGACGTGATCACCCAGGACCTGCCGCAACGCGGCATGCATCAGGTGAGTCGCAGAATGATTAAGAACAATCGCGTGTCGGCGCTCGCCGTCGACTTTGGCGACGATCGAATCGCCGCGTTTTATCGTCCCGACCGTGACCGTGCCGACATGCACGTTAGCTTTTCCGCTTTTCTGCGTATCCATGACCTGGAACAGGCCGCTTATCGCATCCAGTGCACCGGTATCGCCAACCTGTCCGCCGCTCTCAGCGTAGAAAGGTGTGGACTCAAGAATCACCCCACCTTCATCGCCTTTCTCCAGTGAAGTCACTTCCTCGCCGTCTTTAAACAGCGCTGCGACTTTGCTTGATTCTTCGAGACTCTCGTACCCCGAAAACCGGCTTTCCAGATCTGTTTTGATCCCGGACTCACCGTCGATGCCAAATTTGCTCGCAGCGCGGGCGCGGGCACGTTGTTGTGACATTTGTTCGTCAAAGCCTTCGCTATCGACCGTCAAACCGCGTTCACGTGCAATGTCGGCGGTGAGGTCAAGCGGGAAACCGTATGTATCGTAGAGCTTGAATACGACTTCTCCCGGAATTTCTTTGCCTTTGAGTTTACTTATCGCGGACTCGAGAATTTCCATTCCCTGGTCAAGCGTTTCTGCGAATCGATGTTCTTCCTTTTCGAGTACCTTCTCGACATGCGCTTTTGCTTTGACAAGTTCTGGATAAGCGTCGCCCATTTCCTTGCACAACGGTGCAACGAGTTTGTGAAAAAAGATTTCGTTTACGCCGAGTTTTTTGCCGTGCCGTATGGCGCGACGAATTATTCTTCTTAAGACATATCCCCGACCTTCATTTCCCGGCAACACGCCATCGACGAT
>QNFK01000425.1 GCA_003645495.1 Gammaproteobacteria bacterium | reverse complement strand
CTGCACCGACAGTCGGCGCGGGCCGATCGCGTGTTTCTTTCGGTCGACATGGGTTCTATCAGCGAGTCGTTGTTTGAATCAGAGTTATTCGGTCATAAGAAGGGCGCGTTTACCGGCGCCAACGAAGACCGGCTGGGTCGTTTCCAGGCTGCAAATGGTGGCACCCTGTTCCTGGATGAAGTTGGCAATCTGCCATTGCACCTGCAGGCGAAGCTCCTTGGAGCACTTGAGCAACGCAAGGTTACCCCGGTTGGGTCCGACAAAGCGCAGGATGTTGACGTCCGGGTCATCTCGGCAACCAACGTTACAAGGGAAGCGCTTAATGACGCGGATAGGTTTCGCCCGGATTTGCTGTTTCGCCTGAATACGGTCGAAATAACATTGCCGCCTTTGCGTGATCGAATCGACGACATTTTACCGATTGCGCATCACTTCGCAGAGCTTTACTCGCGCAAATACGACCAGCGTGTACGTGCTTTTTCACCGGCAGCCAGGGCGGCACTGATCGAGTATGACTGGCCCGGCAATGTGCGTGCATTGCGTCATGCCATTGAGCGTGCCGTGATCTTGACGTCGAGTGAATACCTCGAACCGGCCGATTTACAGCTTGTAAGTTCCACCAGGGCGCAGGTGGAACCCCTGCCCGCGGTTGAGAAGAAAGCCAATGTGGAGGAGCCTGCAGCACCTGCCTCGGCGCAGAGTCTCGATCAAATTGAAAAAGAGGCGATTCAAACGGTGCTGCGCAAACATGGCTTCAATATCTCACACACTGCCAAAGAGCTCGGCCTGACGCGGGCCTCACTCTACCGGCGCATGGAAAAACATGGGATTTAGGCGCTTCTCTGTACTCCTGATCGTGCGCCTGGTACTCGCAGGTATTGCGGGGGGTGTTACGGTTTGGCTGTTTCTACAGCCAGGATTGCACAGCCTGACATTATTGAGTGCGGTATTGCTGGTTGGTTTGGTCGGCGAACTGTGGTGGTACGTTAGCCGGACAAATCGCGAAATTACGCGGTTTCTTGACGCGGCACGCCACGCTGATTATTCGCAGCGATTCGATTTCGAAAATGTTGGCGCTGGCTTCGAGGAGTTGGCAAATACTTTTTCAGAAATTCTGGAAAAAATATCTGCCGTTCGTTCGAACCAGGAAATGGAACTCAGGAGGTTGCGTGCGCTCATCGATCATACGCCAATACCGTTACTGACGATTCATGGTGACGACACGATCACCTTGCAAAATAACTCGGCCAGGCGAATGTTTGGTTCTGCGCAGGTCACCAGGTTGAAAGACCTCAGGCAGTTCGGTGTCAGCTTTTATACGGCAGTGAATGAGGCGGTACCGGGCAATCGTGAACTGGTGTCATTTTCCGTGGACGGTGTCGAATACAAGCTGACGTTGGCAACGACAGAGAATATCGTCGCCGGCGAAGCTATCCGACTGGTGTCGCTACAAGACATTCAAAGCGAACTTGATATGACTCAGGCGGATGCATGGCAGGACCTTGTGCGTGTGCTGACACACGAAATCATGAATTCGATAACGCCTGTACGGTCGCTGGCAACGACTGCCGCGGAAGTCGTGGAAGATATCGCTGCGAAGACGGAATCTGACTCACCGATACGCGATGATATTGATGACCTTCGTGACGCATTGAATACGTTGCAGAAACGATCGAATAATCTGATGGAGTTCGTCAACAGTTATCGTCAGTTGACGCGCCTGGCTCCGCCGGAGAAAAAGCGCATGCCGATAAGGCAACTGTTCGAGTCGGTTGCGACGATTGCGGCTGCAGAGTGGCCTGATAGTAAGCAGATTCTCACTTATGACGTTGATCCGGAGGGCCTGGATGTCTACGCCGACCAGGTATTGCTGGAACCCGTGTTGTTGAATTTGTTGCGCAATGCCTGGCAGGCAACGTTGAATACAGACAATCCAAAAATCGAGATGCGGGGCCGATTTAACAGTCGCGGCAATGTCGTTATCGATGTATCTGACAACGGGCCCGGCGTTCCTGATGATTTGACGCGAAAAATATTCGTGCCGTTTTTTACGACAAAGGAGCAGGGCTCCGGTGTCGGTCTCGCGCTGGCACGCCAGGTGATGACTGCCCATGGCGGTTACATCCGGCTTGCACAAGACGGCGCAGGCGCGAAGTTTTCGCTGACGTTTTGATGTAGCAGCCCGGGTAATATCGCCTAGGCAAAACCGCCCAGTAATTTTTTAGTATCACCGAGGAATTTACGCAGCGTGCCGCTGATCAGCACGAATTCGGCGTCCATTCTTGCGAGCGGATCATTGTCTTCTTCGCTGTCATCATCCATGCCGAGAAAACGTAGTTTGCTGATCACGCCGTTTTCGTCCAGTACGCAGCCCATAACGTTGTCGTATTCAATGGCGAGGTGTGTAAGGTGCATGCCACCTGCGACATGATTGCGTATCGTTGAATCGCTCAGGTCGAAGTTGCTCCAGCGGACGATTGAGCCGCCATCGGCAGCATCCTGCATGCGACATTCCCGGCCTAAAGCGAATTGGTCGGGAGCGTCGCCAAGGAATATCCTTGTTAATAATTCATGCACGGGTTGCTTGTATTGCAACGGGCGTATTTTCAGGCCGTCAAAGGGGGAGCTCAGGCGGCGGATGAAGCGTTCAGCGGCGGTGGATTGTGCGGCGTCGACGCCGATAACCTTTTCTTTCAGGTCTACGTAACCCCAAATCTTGTCGGACTTAAGCATTGCCTTTGGTAGTAGCTCATCGCGGGTTTCGGCTTTCATGCGACGTTTTTCCCTGG
>QNFK01000424.1 GCA_003645495.1 Gammaproteobacteria bacterium | reverse complement strand
TGGCCTTGTGCGGTGGAGAGGCCGGTGGTTTCTGTGTCGAGGACTATTTGTCGCATGCTTACCTGCTTAAGTTGTTATTGGCACATTCTTGTAGGAGCCCGTCCTGACGGGCGAGTTCGACAATGTTTTGGGGGGAATTGATCTTTGGTGGCATAGCAATGATTAGCGAACTCGCCCGTCAGGACGGGCTCCTACAACATCGTGCCATCATATTAACCCAGCTCATCAATCCCCCGATTTGCCAGTGCATCTGCTTCTTCATTCCCGTCTACACCCGTGTGTCCGCGAACCCATTTCCATTTTATCTTGTGGCGCGACACGGCGTCATCCAGTTCCTGCCACAGGTCCTGGTTTTTCACCGGCTTTTTGTTCGCTGTCTTCCAGCCACGTTTTTTCCAGGCGGGCATCCACTGGTTGATGCCATCCATGACGTATTTTGAATCAGTGTGCAGGATCACTTCGCGCGGACCTTTGAGCGCATTTAGCGCCTCTATGGCCGCCCTCATCTCCATACGATTGTTGGTCGTCTCAGGCTCGCCACCGTGCATGGTTTTGCGATGGTCGCCGTACAACAGCAGCACGCCCCAGCCACCAGGACCAGGGTTACCCCTGCAGGCCCCATCGGTATATATCTCAATCGTTGCGGTCAAAGCGGATGCGTGAAACTCGGGTTGTGGGCTCGACCATTCCGCCGACGACTTTGGGTCGCAAACGCCATGGCTTTTTCATCGGTGTCAAAGTGAACACGCGTTTCTGGGCCACGAGCATATAGCAAGCTGCAAGCTCCGGCCAGAAGCGCCGACCGCGGTTTTCCCAGGCCTGCAGGCTTGGGCCTTTATTGCCAGGCAGCGGCCAGCGGAAGAAATAACGGCTCAGTCCCAGGACACGCATGTCGAGCAACTGTACCCAGTCAGACATCTGTCGATCCGATATCAGGTGGTCAGCGCCTGGTGGCAGGCCGGCGCCCGGAATCAGCCGTCTCAGGCCCCACAGGCCGCCTGGTTTGAAGCCCAGTACGACGAGATGCCCGTGTGGCCGCAAAATGCGGTCTGCCTCGCGCAGGACAGCGTGAGAGCGATCACCGCTGTAGTCGAGTGTGTGTGGCAGCAGCACGACATCCACTGAATCACTGGCGATTGGCAGGCGATGCAGGTGCCCTATTGCTGTGGGTTTGTTTTCTGGATCAACGTTGGGCCAGTCGGCGATGCACATCGAGCGCTGGGTTCTTGCAAAACGCAGGAATGTATTCGCCTCGCCCCACAGACCGAGTTGCACGCACTGCTCACCGAATATGCCATCGAATGCTTCTTCAATGACGCGTGCTTCCTGCAGCAGCAACGCCTCGCCAAATGGCGACTCCAGCCATTTTCTGGCTGTGGAAAATGCATTGCCGGGATGCAGGCTGGTCTCTGTCACAGGTAATCCTTTCTCCGTATGCGTTTAGATAAGCAATGTGAAGCTGACCCTTGCATGCAGCTTCGCGGTACGTAGGATAGCCCGATGATCACTATAAATCCGAGAATCTGGTCGAAATTTCGCCCGCAAATCATCATCTTTTCCTGCCTGCTGCTGGCTGCGGCAAGTGCTGGCGCCGCACCCGGCTTCGTCGAACCGAGTTTTATAGATTCCGCTGATTTCAGCAATGAGGCCGCTTTCGCAGATCGTGGCAATCACGCCTGGCGTGAGCTTGACGGCTATCCGGCAGACGCATCTGGTCCATACAGACCATCGAATGACCTTTTGGCGCATTTGCGTGCCGGTTTTTCACTTGATCCCCTGATGAACAAGCGCATTCAGGCGCAGCTCGACTGGTTCGTCAGGAATCCGGCCTACGTCAATCGTGTATTCACCCGGGCGCAACGCTACCTGCCGTTCATCACTGCTGAGCTGGACGCGCGTAATATGCCGCTGGAGCTGGCGCTGCTGCCGATCGTGGAGAGCGCTTACGATCCGTTCGCCTATTCGCACGGACGTGCAGCGGGTCTCTGGCAGATCATCCCGGGCACCGGGCGCCGCTTTGGGATTCGCCAGAACTGGTGGTATGACGGTCGCCGCGATGTCATCGATTCAACCAACGGCGCACTGGATTACCTGGCCTACCTGTATAAATTTAATAATGGCGACTGGGAGCTTGCGGTTGCCTCCTATAATTCGGGCGAGGGCAATGTCAGAAAAGCCGTGCGGCGCAACAAGGCGCGCTCCAAACCGACCGATTTCTGGAACCTGTCATTATCGAGAGAAACCAGCGCCTATGTTCCCAAATTGATGGCGCTGGTAGCTATCGTGCGTGATCCTGCTGCTTACGGCCTGACACTCCCGGAGATCGTCAACGAACCACAATTCGCGGTTGCAGATGTTGGTGGTCAACTGGACCTGGCGCTCGCGTCCGAGCTGGCAGGCCTGGAACTCGATACGCTGTATTCCTACAACGCCGGCTTCAATCGCTGGGCAACCGATCCGGCGGGTCCGCATCGGCTGGTTTTGCCAATTGAGGTAGCAGACGTCTTCGAGGCGGCGCTGGCCGCTGTACCGGCGAACGAGCGGGTCCGCTGGCAGCGACACAAAATTAAGAACGGCGAGGCAATTTCGCAGATCGCCGAGAAATACAACACGACGCTCACGTCGATCCGCGCGGCAAACAATCTCAAGGGCAATACGATTCGTGCAGGCTCCTACCTGATGATTCCGGTGGCGACCAAACCGCTGAGCTCATATGGCAAAAGCGCCGACGTGCGCCGCACGAAAAAACAGAACAAGCCACGCTCCGGCAACCGTGTGGATCACCTGGTCGCATC
>QNFK01000423.1 GCA_003645495.1 Gammaproteobacteria bacterium | reverse complement strand
GAGCACTTGTGTCAGCCAGGCCACATTTTCCCGGTAATGGCACAGCCGGGTGGCGTGCTGACGCGCGCCGGACATACCGAAGCAGGTTGCGATCTTGCCCGGCTGGCAGGTCTTGAACCAGCGGCGACGATCGTTGAGATATTGAATGAAGATGGCAGCATGGCGCGGCGGCCGGATCTCGAGAAATTTTCTCGCGAACATAGTATTCGCATCGGAACGATCGCGGACCTGATTCGCTACCGCCTTGAGAAAGAACGCAACGTCGATCGAATTGCTGAGGAAAAAGTCACCACGGCGCACGGCGAATTTACGATGTACTGCTACGATGATCACGTGAACCAGGCGGTACATATTGCGCTGGTCAAAGGCGATATCGCGAACGCCAGTGAGCCGCTGGTCAGGGTGCATATCCAGGACACACTCGGTGATATTCTGGGTATCCAGAACCGCAGCCTTGGCTGGCCAATCGACAGTGCGATCAAACGTATTGCAGAGGAAGAAGCGGGCGTGGTCGTCCTGTTGCGCGAACAGGAGTCGTCACGGCACCTGATCGAAGCGGTGAACGAGCTTGCGACAAAGACAGACGAACTGCAGGAACGCAGAGACGGCGAGTCGGTGCTGCGGACCTACGGTGTCGGTGCGCAAATCCTGCGCGACCTCGGCCTGCAAAAGATACGAGTACTGTCAGCGCCCAAACAATTGTATGGTATCTCCGGTTTCGATCTCGAAGTCGCCGAATACGTAGAGAATTGATGGACAAAATAAAAACAACTGAAGGCGATCTCAACGCGCGGGACATGCGCTTGACGATAGTCGCATCTCGTTTCAACGAATTTATTGTTGAGTCGCTGATCAAGGGTGCGGTGTCGTGTCTCCGCCGTCACGGGGCGAATGATGCTTCGATAGAAATCATTCGTGTTCCGGGTGCTTACGAATTGCCACTGGCGGTCGAAAAGGTTGCCGCGGCGCGAGGCGCCGATGGAATCATTGCGCTCGGCGCCGTGATCCGGGGAGCAACGCCACATTTCGACTACGTTGCCGGTGAATGCACTCGCGGCATCATGGCTTCAGGTCGTACGCATGGTCTGCCGATCGGAGTTGGCGTGCTGACCACCGATACCATCGAGCAGGCGATCGAGCGAGCTGGCACCAAAGCTGGTAACAAGGGCGAGGAAGCCACGCTCGCCGTTATCGAAATGATCAGCCTGCTGCGAAAACTGGACTAAATAGTGGCTAAATCCGCTTCAGCAGGTGCACGCAGTCGCGCCCGCGATCTCATCGTGCAAGCGCTCTACCAAATGCAGATTGCCGGGCACGATGAGGCAGAACTCACGGAACAATTTCACGAGCGGCCGGAATATCAACGCATCGACAAAGACTATTTTGACGATGTAATCGCTGGTATTTGCAAACATACGGTCGCGCTCGAGGAAAGTATCGACGAGCTTGCGGACCGGCCGATATCACAGCTTGATCCGGTGGAGAAAGGAATTCTCCTGCTCGGGTTTTATGAACTACGCTGTAAACCGGATATTCCCTACAAAGTCGTTATCAACGAATCCGTAAATCTCGCCAAGCGCTTCGGAGCTGTCGACGGGCATAAATACATTAACGCCCTGCTGGACCGCGCCGCGAAAAAACTCCGCTAGAGGTCGTATCGGTGGATGAATTCGAAATCATTCGTCGTTACTTCGAGCGTGCCGTGTCCGACGACAGCATCCGCGTTGGCATTGGTGACGACGGTGCTGTTCTCCGGCCGGACCCAGGCCGGGACCTGATCACCGTCATCGACACCCTGGTATCCGGTGTCCATTTTCCACCGTCACTGTCACCGGCGGATATTGGTTATCGTTCGGTTGCAGTGAATCTTTCCGATATCGCAGCGATGGCAGGAAGACCACGCTGGATGGTGCTGGCATTGACACTGAGTGACTCGGATCCCGCATGGCTGGCAGGTTTTTCCAGTGGCCTGTTCGCAGCAGCGCAAGAGTTTGATCTCGCCCTGGTTGGCGGTGATACAACTAGTGGCCAGGAAACGGCGATCAGCATCCAGATTATTGGAGATGTGGAAATCGACCAGGCGCTTGTTCGCAGCGGCGCTAATTCCGGTGACGCGATTTACGTTACAGGAACCCCGGGCGACGCATCTGCCGGTCTCGCTGTTTTGCAAAGCGGCACGCCGCGCAACAGTGACGTTGATTATCTGGTCAAACGTTTCGCGCGGCCGAATGCGCGCGTTGATCTCGGCCAGGCGATTGCCGAGCATGCAAGCGCCGCAATTGATCTGTCCGATGGGCTGTTTACCGACATTGAGAAGCTGCTTAGGGCAAGTGCCGTGTCCGGCTTAATAGAACTCTCGGAGGTGCCCTTGTCTGCGCAGTTAATCAAACTGATGGACGAAGACGATGCGTTGCGCTTCGCGCTTGGCGGTGGTGATGACTACGAACTGTGTTTCACATCCCAGGCTGGCGCTGAAGTTTTTCAGGAAATTGCGGATCAGCATGACGTGCCGATTACCTGTATCGGCCAGGTCAATGAAAGTGCAGATTCGGGAGATGCGCTTCTATGTACAAGGAACGGCAATGAATATGAGTATCACCACGACGGATATCGGCATTTCCATTGAATAAAGCACCAGAAATTTCTGACCTACGCCGCAAAGTGTTGCGTGACCCGGTCAATCTGCTGGCTTTTGGGCTGGGCACAGGCCTGGCACCCAAAGCGCCGGGTACATTCGGCTCACTGTTTGGCGTGGCGATTGCCTGGTGGACGCTGCCGCTGGGCTTCGAGGGGCGG
>QNFK01000422.1 GCA_003645495.1 Gammaproteobacteria bacterium | reverse complement strand
ACAACAGGCATTAGTGCAAAACATCGGTGTAATAAATACTTAACATTTCTCGTGAGGAATAATCCACACAAATTGTGAGCAGTGGATTGCAGGTAATAACGCCAGGCAAGCCTATAACTTATTCCAGGCAACGATTAAAAGTGGGACGACAATGAACCAAACAGCAATTATACGCACGAGATCATTTGAGATAGCCAAGGCAAGGTTGTTTCAGTTCCAAGCGGCAAACGAAAAGGCTTTTAGCACACGAGCTTTTATTGCAATAACCGCGGTCATTCTGGCTGCGTGGTTTTTAACCGGCTAGTCAGTTTTCCAGGCTGAATCTCGCGAGATCGAGCATCGAATCTCGTTCCAATTCTCCATTCCTATAAGCAGTCACTGAAATACACTTCCGGTGTGTCGCAGAACGGCGTGAAGGAGACCGAGTGATTCACACTTTCCTGCGCAATTGCCGGATTATCAGCCCCCCCACTGGTTTTCTATTTGTGTCTCGTTCGGAATATTCAGTTATTTTTTGATCGTATTACCTGGCCGCGAGAAGAGTTGCCCAAACCCTTTGATCGGGTCAGTGATGCCGGCGCGGCGCAGGCAACTCCAGAATTGTGCCTGATTGCTGGTCACCACCGGCTTTCCGGTTAGTTGTTCAATTTCGTCGGCCACTTCCAGCGCGCGAATGCCGCCGCAACTGAGGAAAATGGCTTCGGCGTCAGGCCGGTCGATAGCGAGGGCGAACTCTTTCCAGTAACCCGGTGTGACACAGCCGAATTCGATACCTGTGGTTAGGTTGAGGCCCTGGATATCGAGAATTTCAATACCGCGAGCCATCAAATATTCCGCTTCCGCGGTATTTATTTCGTCGAGATAGGGCGTGCCGACAACAATCTTTCTTGAATTCAACTCGCGCAGGGCATCGGTTACGCCGGTCACGATACACATCGGTTTGGCCCAGGGCGCGCCCTTGACGATTCCCTCCATGACGCGATCCTCGCCAATGACAATCGAGCCGCTGGTGCAACTGTAACTGACGACGTCGGGCTTGGTATCCGGCTGAATGCGCGAGGCCGCGTCCGCCATGAACTCGATGTGGCGCGAAAGCGTCTCGCCCGTCGTGAAGTCGTCGGTTTTGAGTCGGGTGATATGAACCGCAACACCCTCCGGCGCCATATCGAAAAAGTCAGACTCGGCGGCCAGATCCGTGGACATCAGGATAAAACCGAGCCCGGCCCGATGATGTTTGCCCTGATCGAGAACCGGTCGCCAGGATTTTGATTGAACGGTTTCGCCCCTGTTAAACATATTTGCTCCTATAACACCATGTCACCAATGGATTTTGGATGTTCGGTAATCTGCTCGCATCCGCTTTCGGTGAGGATGAAACTGTCGCCCACCTGCGCGCGGAAACTGTCGATTGCGACCGAGCCGTCAACCGCCAGCACCATACCGGGCTGGAGCAGAGTTTTATCACCTGTCACCAGTTGGGGCTTCTCGAGGAAACTGACACCGGTCGCCCGGCCACAGCGAAACGGATAATCGAAACCGGCGCCCTGAATCACTTCCGCGTAAGCGCTATGGACAGATTCAGCCGTGACGCCGGGTTTTAACACTTCGAGTGCCGCCTTCTGGCTGGCCACGGCGACTTCGTAAATTTCGGCCTGCTTCGGATCGGGAATTTCGCCAATCCAGAAGGTGCGGTCAAAACCCAGTTTGAAGCGATGGAAATTGGTCATGCCGCAAAAACACAGGAATACCGGATCACCCCGGCGCATGACGCGCGTGGTCGCCCGGTGATGGGTTTTGACGATCTCTTCACCGGAGGCCATGATCTGTAAAAAGTGCGTGTTCGGCGACATCGCCGCGTCTTCGTAATGGGCGGCGAGCAACTCGGCGGCCTTGCGCGTACCGGCCTGCGACGTGGCAATTGCCACTTCATACTCGGGCACACCTTCACCAATGGCATTTCGACCGGCAGCCATCATGGCGCCCGCAACCTGGCCCGCATGGCGCGCCAGCTGCAACTCCTGATCCGACTTGATCATGCGCATGTCGGACAGAATCGGAGTCACGTTGCCAAGACTTTCAGCCGCGACAAGGCCGTCAATATAGGCACGTACCATCGGTGGCATATGATCGGGCTCTATCGCCACGCTTGCGGTTCCCTGTAAAGCGGCGGGCAGCTCTTCGCGCCATTCGTTACCCGCGCCATCATTCCAGGCGGCTATGCGATTCACCGTGGCGCTCGCCTCAGCCATGACCAGGTCGATGGTCGGCGTAATCAACAGGCTGTCACCGTCGCGCGGCACAACCAGGATCGTCGGCCGCCCAAACTCCATGTGCAGGTAGTCGTAATAACCGGTCAGGTAATAGACGTTATCATCGTCGGTAATAATCGCGGCATCGAAGCCATCATCATGCAATCGCTGCCTGAGGTCATCCAGTCGTTCGCTATACATCGTTTCTTGTACTCTGATTTTACAGCGCTTCGGAGATCCCGTTCGCAGCCTGTTTCCCCGCACCAGTTAGCGGCAGGCCGAGGGCGATTGAACTGAATTTATCGGCATAAGTCCGCAAAGATATCAGTTTCATGGCAGCCGCTTCATGATACATGATCATTCAGATTCTGTTTCAGTCCGGCGTAGTACTCCACGTCGATGCCGCAGCAACCACCGACAATGGGTACGCCTGATGCATATCAATATCAGGGGCGATGATCAGTCTCGACTAAACTATCGCGGCAGTGTACGAAGCTGGCCGAAAATTGTCTCCCACTTTCATGCGATGGGGGTCCGCTGTGGGCACTT
>QNFK01000421.1 GCA_003645495.1 Gammaproteobacteria bacterium | reverse complement strand
CGCCTGTCCTCCTCAACAAAATAGCCTCCTACCAGGCCAATGACTGCAATAACTACAGCCGCTTGCGGAATGGTGACCACTCCTGCCACCACGGCAAACAGGACTCCTACCAGTCTTATGATTTTAGCAATGTCCATGAACTTCCCCTTAGTTATGATTTTTTTAGAGTTATTGTTTTTATGGCGCTTTTGGAATTGCGCCTATTTAGGACGGGGACAGTTTAACAGTAAAAGAAAAAAGTTATTTTGTATAATAAAAACAACAACTTGAATGCGTTCCGACGTATCGAAACTGAGCGGCTGCTCAATAAGTTGGCCAATCCGGAAATTTAGATTATTTAGTAGCGGACGAGCGCCGAGCCCCAGGTGAAGCCAGCACCGAAAGCTTCGAAAAGCAGGAGTTCGCCACGCTTGATGCGGCCATCTCTGACTGCGACATCAAGTGCCAACGGGATCGACGCACTGGAAGTGTTGGCATGCTCATCGACCGTAACGACGACGTGCTCCATAGGGATATCAAACTTCTTTGCCGTGGCGACAATAATCCGCAAATTGGCCTGATGAGGGATCAGCCACGCTATGTCTTTTTTCTCAATGTTGTTCGCGCTCAGGGTCTCACGTGCGATAGAACCGAGAGTGCCGACCGCTTTCCTGAAGACTTCGTTGCCCTTCATCTGGATAAAGGCTGCTTCACTGCGCACCGCATCATAGCCGGAGGAAATACCCGCCGGTACATGCAGCAAATCTTCGTATTTTCCATTGGCATGAATATGTGTCGACAGGATGCCTGGCTCCTCCGCAGCGCTAAGAACCACTGCGCCGGCGCCATCGCCAAACAGGACGCAGGTCGAGCGGTCCGTCCAGTCGAGAATTCGCGAATACGTTTCGGAACCAATGACAAGCGCGTTACGTGCCCCACCTGTGCGGATAAAACGGTCGGCGATATCCAGCGCGTACAGAAAGCCTGAACAGGCAGCGTTTACATCAAACGCCGGTGAATTTTCAATTTCCAGGTGCCGTTGCACGATACATGCGGTGCCGGGGAATATCTTGTCCGGAGTCGACGTTGCGACGATGATCAGATCGATATCACTGTTTTCGATGCCGGCTGCCTCGATCGCCTTGCGCGATGCTGCAACCGCCATATCCGCAGTGGTCTCATTTTCAGCAGCGATGTGGCGGCGTTTGATACCGGAACGCTCACGTATCCACTCATCTGACGTGTCGAGCATCTTTTCGAGCTCTTTGTTGCTCATTATCCGCTCTGGCAGGTAGCCACCAGTGCCGGCAATCTTTGACCATGTCATGCGACCAGATCCTGTATAAAAATTCTGTTAATAAATGAGATGCTTAACGCCGGATGAAATCAGCCAGTTCACGAATGGTTGGATAATCAAACAAGTCGCTGATGTCTACCTTGCCCGGGTGTTTTTCCTCGATGGCAAGCACGATTTCCGTCAACGTAAGAGAGCTGACCCCTACTTCAAACAAGTTGTCATCCGGTCCAATACGACGTTCTTTGGAAAACTCCCGGCAAATAAGTTCTATTTCACTGACCAGTGGGTCGTCGTCCAGATCTTCTCCGCTGTCGACCGATGCGGATAAAGATTTTACGACATCACTGAATTCGCCGTCGAGATAGGCAGTGGTCAGGTGAACTCGTTGTACTTTGCCGCTGGTTGTTTTCGGAATACGCGATACTGGAATCACATGATCGACTTCGAGCCCGGTATGTTCACCGACCGTGGTACGTACCTGGTCGGCCAATTCGCGAAAGGACTCGACATCCTGTCGAAACAGAATGAAAACCAGTAGCTCTTCTGCCTGGCTTTCGGACGAGCTAACACCGGCACCAACCACTTTGCCAAGGTCCAGGCGGTCGATGCTGGTAATTATTTCCTCTAGATCATGCGGGTAATAATTTTGGCCATTCACAATAATGATGTCTTTGGAGCGGCCGGTGATAACCAGTTCGCCATCCACAATGACGCCGACGTCGCCGGTCTTCAGCCAGTGATCTTCGGTGAACAATTCAGCCTCAGCTTCGTCGTCGTTGTACAAGCCGCGAGTGACACTTGCACCCTGCACCTGGATGTTGCCAACAAGACCATCATCCAGTGGTCGGTTCGTATCGTCGACGATGCGAATCTCGCAGTCGCGGGCAGCACTTCCTACTTTGACGAAACTCACGGCATCAGGGGTGCCCGGTTCTGCAATTTCGTACGGCGCGCCTATACGTAGCTTATGCCTGTCCACAGTGATGCGGGAATATTCCGTGCCCGGCGTTGGTGTCGACACACAAACAGTTGCTTCCGCGAGTCCGTAAACCGGAAACATCGTGCTGCGTTTCAGGCCAAATGGCGCCAACGCCGCCAAAAAGGATTCGCAGAGATCCCAGGATATGGGTTCAGCACCGTTCAGGATCAGGCGCACTGATGAAAGATCGAGATTATCAAGACCCTTGCGTTCGAAAAGTTTCAGGAAATGTTTGTAGCCGAAATTAGGAGAACAAAGCTGGGTTGCACGTAAATCGCTTGCTTTGCTCATCCACAACAACGGGCGGCGCACAAATACGCCGGTATCCATTACCGCGTGGTTCATACCAGCTGCAAGCACACTCAGGTGATAGCCAATGAGACCCATATCGTGGGTCAATGGCATCCAGCTCAGGCTCTGGTCATCGGCGCCCCAACCTGTACCCTCGACGATTGCCCTGATGTTAGTGGTCAGATTGTAATGCGTCAGGCAGACGCCCTTGGGGTCGCTGGTCGAACCTGACGAATATTGAATAAAAGCGGTTTCCTGCG
>QNFK01000420.1 GCA_003645495.1 Gammaproteobacteria bacterium | reverse complement strand
TGGTAGTCAAACAGGAAAACAAGACGATTGCCTCGATTACCTTCCAGAATTTCTTCCGCCTGTATAACAAACTGTCAGGTAAGACTGGTACTGCCGATACCGAGGCGTATGAGGTAGAACAAATTTATGGTCTTGAAGTCATCGTAATCCCGACGCATCAACCGATGATTCGCGACGATATGGCGGAGCTCGTCTATCTGAACGAGGCAGACAACTTTGAAGCCATCATCGAGGATATTACTGACTGTCGTGAACGCGGCCAGCCAGTGCTCGTCGGTACGACGTCGATTGAGACGTCAGAATTGTTGTCTTCATTGCTGCAGAAAAAAGGCATCAAGCACGAGGTGCTGAATGCGAAACAGCATGAGCGCGAGGCGATCGTTGTACAGCAGGCAGGTCGTCCTGGTGCAATCACGATCGCAACCAATATGGCGGGTCGTGGTACTGACATCGTGCTGGGCGGAAATCTCGAGGCTGAGATAGCTGCGGCTGGTGATGGTGCAGAACTCGACGCGGTGAAGGCGGACTGGCAGCCCAGGCACGAGACGGTCCTCAAGGCCGGTGGCCTGCACATTGTCGGCACCGAACGGCACGAGTCACGACGCATCGACAACCAGCTCCGCGGTCGCTCCGGTCGCCAGGGCGATCCGGGATCGAGCCGCTTCTACCTGTCGATGGAAGATAACCTGATGCGTATCTTCGGCGACCCGCAACGAACCAAGGCCCTGCTATCACGAGCGGGCATGCGCGAGGGCGAGGCAATCGAGAGCAAATTGCTTTCACGACAGATTGAAAGAGCCCAGCGCACAGTCGAATCGCATAACTTTGATATTCGGAAAAACCTGCTTGAGTATGACGATGTGGCGAACGACCAGCGTAAGGTGGTTTATCACCAGCGCTCGGAATTGATGGAAGCCGAAGAAATCGAGGATTCGATCAAGGCTATTCGCGAGGAAGTCATCGAGATACTGGTCGATCAGCACATTCCCCCAGGGAGCCTGGATGAGCAATGGGATCCGGATGGGCTGCAGAGCGCATTTGAAAGCGAATTTGCAACGCAAATGGAAGTGCCAAAGTGGTTGCAGGAAGACAGCAAGATGAACGAAGACCAGATTCGTGAACGTTGTGTCGAAAAGATGAATGAGATTTATGCAGCGAAAACGGAGTCGATCGGCGCGCAACTCATGCGTCATGTAGAAAAAGAAATAATGCTCAAGCAACTGGACTTTCACTGGAAGGAACATCTTGGCGCCATGGATTACCTGCGCCAGGGAATCGGACTTCGTGGCTACGCACAGAAAAACCCGAAACAGGAATACAAGCGCGAAGCGTTCGAGATGTTTGGTGAAATGCTGGAGCAGGTCAAACATGACACGATCAGTATCCTGTCACGTGTGCGCATTCAGAGCGAAGCGGATGTGCAGCGCATGGAGGAGCAACGTCGAGTTGCCCAGGCAATGGAATTCAAACATGCCGAGGCGCCCGCACTTGGGCAAGGACAGGAAGCGGGTGCCGGACCCACCGCACCGCCACCAGTAGAACCTTTTGTCAGGGAAGGGCGCAAAGTTGGCCGCAATGAACTTTGCCCGTGTGGTTCAGGTAAAAAGTACAAGCAGTGCCACGGTAAGTTGGCGTAAAGACCGCCGCAAATCGCATTCTGGTTGTCGCGGGTATCCTGCAGGATACGGATGCTCGTTATCTGATTACCGATCGTGCAAACGCGAAATCGATGCAGGATTTCTGGGAATTTCCAGGCGGCAAGGTCATGCAGGGTGAGTCAACCACGGACGCATTGAGCCGCGAGCTTCATGAGGAGCTTGGTATACGAATTACTGCGTTCGAACATTTCTTCAGCCTCGAACACGACTACCCGGACATCCGGGTTGCCATTGAGTTTTTTCTTGTTGGTGAGTGGCAGGGGAAGCCAAGCGGTGTTGAGGGGCAGGAGTTGATGTGGGTTACTTGCGATGAATTGGGTGAGAGCAAGTTACTGCCGGCAGACGAACCTTTGGTTGACGTCCTGCGGCGACGTTAATAAGGACGCTGTAGGAGCCCGTCCTGACGGGCGATCAAGCTATATTCTCGTGATTGTCCGTATTTTGGCAGGCGTTATTTTTGTGCGGGTGTGATTGGCGGAGTTTTGCGAACATTTAGGGGGCATGTTTTCAACATGCCCCCTAAATGTTCGTCGCCCGTCAGGACGGGCTCCTACGGGCCTTTTCTACAATTACGGGCAGTGGCAGTTAGCAGATACTGATCTTGAATTTTACGTCGTGTCCGGTTTGTACAGCGCGGCTGTCTATTGTTGACCAATCCAGAAAGCGGACCGTAAAGCGATGCTGACTGCTGCTTATTTCCGGATATAATTTACTGTCAACCGGGAGGGTGATGCGCAACAGGCGGTTATTGCCGTCCTTGCGCATCTTGTGCTGGTACATACCGTTTATTGCGACCTTCTCATTTGGCTGGGCACTTTCCCTGATCAGCCAGAGCACTTCAGCGACGGCGTCACATACAGGGCGAATAATTTCCAGCCATTTCGCCATGTCCTCCTGCCGCCTGGCCATCGGCTGGCGTAACCAGTGATTATATTCCGGTAAATCGAATTCGCAGGTGCCCCCGGGAATTGCGCTCCTGTGTTTTATCGAACTAAGGAATTCAGAATCCTTTAATGGCTGCAAATACTGCGTGCCAACGGCGTCGATTTCGTCGCGACTGGCAACGAGGTTGTCGCTCAGCACACCCAGTCTCTTGGTGTCGACTTCCGTTTGGCGCTTACATCGCTGCAGACTTTCGATCTGCGAATCGAGTT
>QNFK01000419.1 GCA_003645495.1 Gammaproteobacteria bacterium | reverse complement strand
CTGAGACGATACTCGCCTTCGATTTTGGCTCGCGGCGCATTGGTGTTGCCGTAGGCCAGCAGGTGACCGACTCGGCCAGCCCACTCGGTGTAGTCAATAATGGAGAAAACGGGCCGGACTGGGATCACGTCCAGCGCCTTATTCGGGAGTGGGGTCCGGCACGGCTTGTCGTTGGCTTGCCATTACACGCCGATGGTTCGCCCTCAGCGGTCACTGAACTTGTCGAGTCTTTCATAGAGGATCTAACCCGGTTCGGACTGAGTATTGACCCGGTGGACGAGCGCTATTCCTCTGTCGAGGCGGAGCAGATTTTACGTTCGGAGCGCGCCGCGGGTGTCCGTGGGCGTATCAGCAAAGAAATGATCGACAGCACCGCAGCTCTATTAATCGCGGAACGATGGCTGAAAAACGAAGCCAACCCGAATAATTCATGAGTGCCGGCACAGAAACCGGCAGTCCCGCCCACTCACGAAATCTTCGGGCCAGATAAGAGTAGAATGCCGGCGCGATGTCCGTAACCACCTCTTCAGAATTTTCCAACAAGTCCGACGGCGCTGACCTGCAGTTGGACGCGAATGGTCAGTTGCGTCATTTGCTGACGCTGCGCGGTTTGAGTCGCGCACAGATTACGGACTTGCTGGATCAGTCAGTGGAGTTCCTGAGTCCACCCGGAAGCCCGGTCATCAGGTCCAATGCGCTGCAGGGCAGGACAATCGCGAACCTGTTTTTCGAACCAAGCACGAGGACCCGTGCTTCGTTCCAGCTCGCTGCGACGCGTCTTGGCGCAGACGTGCTCAATCTCGATGTGAATACATCATCGAGGGCAAAAGGCGAGAGCATTCTCGACACGATCTACACGCTGCAGGCGATGCAGGTCGATATTTTCGTAGTGCGTGACGCCTCCACCGGCGTTCCCGCGTACATTGCCGACAATGCCAGTGAATTCGTCAGTATCCTTAACGCCGGCGAATCAACGGTCGCGCATCCAACCCAGGGATTGCTTGATTTGCTGACCATTCGCCAGCACAAGGGTTCTTTTGAAAACCTGGCGGTGGCCATCGTTGGCGATATTGCGCATTCGCGGGTTGCCCGCTCTGCGGCGGAAGGCCTGCTTACCCTGGGCGTTGGCGATTTGCGGCTCGTGTCGCCGCCTGAGCTTGCTCTGGATTCAGATACTCTCCCTGGCGCGCGGCTGCTGCACGATCTCGACACCGGTATTCGTGATGCAGACGTCGTTATGGCATTGCGCATACAACACGAACGCATCAATGATATTGATGACATTCCGGGCATGGAGGAGTACGCCAGCAACTTTGGTATCAGCCATGAACGAATGAAAATTGCGGCACCTGATGCCATCGTGATGCACCCGGGCCCTATTAATCGCGGTATTGAAATTGAATCGAGCCTTGCTGACAGCGCTGCTTCTGTGATTACCGAGCAGGTGACGAATGGCGTAGCAGTACGCATGGCAGTTCTCTCGACTGTTGCTAAAACCCTGGCAGCGCAGTGAGCGGCGGCAACGCGCAGCAAAATCGCGGCACCCTGTTCGTCGAAGACGCAGCAGTCATTGCGGTAGAGAGATTTCCAGGTGAGCAATTCATTGTTCGCCTCAAAGCACCGCAGTGCGCCCGACACGCAACAGCAGGGAGTTTTGTGCATGTGCAATGTGACGAAAGCATCCCGATGCGGCGACCGCTATCGATCATGCGCGCAAATTCTGCCGACGGCTGGATTGAAGTGCTCTTCAAAATTGTTGGAGAAGGCCTGCGCTCTTTGGGCAATAAGAAACCCGGCGACAAAATGAGCATCATCGGCCCGATCGGTCATGGCTTCTCGCCGACTGCCGATCGCCCGGGTACTTTGCTGATTGGCGGTGGGGTCGGCATACCGCCAATGGTTTTTCTTGCAGAGCAACTTAAGAATGACGACATGGATTGGCAGCCACTGGCGATCATGGGCTCGGAGATTCCGTTTCCGTTTGATCCTGAAGATTCCACCATTGTCACCGACTGGCTACCTGCTGATATCAACAAAACCATGCCATTACTTGAGAGTTGGCAAGTTCCCACGCGGCTCGCCAGTTTGTCTGACTTTGATGGTTGTTATCGCGGCTATGTGACCGACCTCGCACGCGGATGGCTTGCAAGCCGCAGCAAGGTTGAACTTGCGAAAACAGAAATATTCACGTGTGGCCCAACTGTGATGCTTAAAGCGGTAGCCGGGCTCGCCCGTGAATTCGGCGTGCCATGCCAGGTTTCACTTGAGGAGTTCATGGCCTGTGCAGTCGGCGGCTGCGCAGGTTGCACCGTGCTCGTTGAGACCCAGGATGGACCGGCAATGAAAAGAGTCTGTGTCGATGGCCCGGTTTTCGATGCCGCAACGGTGTTTCCTGGTCGCCGTGGAGAGCATCATGCTTGAGAAATTCGCACGTTATCCGCTGACTTTCGGACCAACGCCAATCGAGAAGCTGGAACGACTATCTGCCCATCTCGGCGGCAAAGTAGATCTCTTCGCCAAGCGTGAAGATTGCAATTCGGGCCTGGCGTTCGGCGGCAACAAGGTGCGCAAACTGGAGTACATCGTCCCGGATGCGATCGCGGCCGGTGCCGACACGCTGGTAACGATCGGCGGTGTGCAATCGAATCACACCCGACAGGTGGCCGCGGTGGCGGCAAAAATCGGCATGAAATGCCGACTGGTCCAGGAAAGCTGGGTGCCGTTTCAGGACGCCGTATACGATCGTGTCGGCAATATATTGCTCTCACGCATCATGGGCGCAGAAATCGAGCTCGTCGACGAAGGTTTTGATAT
>QNFK01000418.1 GCA_003645495.1 Gammaproteobacteria bacterium | reverse complement strand
GAGCGTTGGTGTAGTCAGCAAACAGAACCAGGGCAGCAAGGCCGGCAGAACCGATGGCATAACCCTTGGTTACGGCTTTGGTTGTATTACCAACTGCGTCGAGCTGATCCGTGATCGTGCGAATTTCCGAGGGCAAATCAGACATTTCAGCGATACCACCGGCGTTGTCGGTAATGGGGCCGAATGCATCGAGTGCCACGATTACGCCGGTCATTGACAGCATTGCCGTTGCCGCAATCGCGATGTTATAGAGTCCCGCCATCGAGTCACCTTCCGGCGCAAGCTGGTAGGCGCCCCAGATGCTTGCGCAAATGGCAATCACGGGCAACGTGGTTGCTTTCATGGAAACGCCGAGTCCGGCAATGATATTAGTTGCGTCACCAGTGAGGGAGGCAGCTGCGATCGTCTGGACCGGTTTGTACTCGGTACTGGTGTAGTACTCGGTAATAACCACCAGCGCCGCGGTCAACGCGAGACCGATCAGCGCGGAACCGAAGATACCGCTGGCGTTGCCGCCGTCGCCCATCATCATGTTGGTAATCGGGTAGAAGGCGATGCCAGCCAGTACGGCGGCAACGATGACGCCTTTGTACAGCGCGCCCATAACCTTGCCACCATCCGACGTCTTGACAAAGAATGTACCGATGATCGATGCGACGATTGACGCTGCACCCAGCACCAACGGGTACAGCACAGCACCTGAACCGACATCGGACGCGACCAGGCTGCCGAGCAGCATCGTTGCAACAATCGTGACCGCATAAGTTTCGAATAAATCAGCGGCCATACCTGCACAATCACCGACGTTGTCGCCGACGTTATCGGCGATCACGGCAGGGTTACGTGGGTCATCTTCCGGAATGCCTGCTTCGACCTTGCCGACCAGGTCGGCACCGACGTCGGCACCCTTGGTAAAGATGCCGCCGCCCAGCCTTGCGAAAATAGAGATCAGGGAACCACCGAACGCCAGGCCAACCAATGCATGGATTGCGTGCTCTTCACTGACGCCCATGGATGTCAAAGCGAGGTAGTAGCCGGCAACGCCCAGCAGGGCCAGTCCGACTACCAGCATGCCGGTGATAGCGCCGCCACGAAACGCGACGTTCAGTGCCGGGTTAACACCTTTGGTTGCGGCCTCCGCAGTGCGCACATTGGCACGTACTGAAACGAACATGCCAATATAACCAGTCAGCCCGGAGAGAATGGCGCCAATTGCGAAGCCTACCGCTGTGTGCCAACCGAGCGCGACAAAGAGAATCGCCAAAAGGATCACGCCCACCACGCTGATCGCGAAGTACTGGCGATTCATGTAGGCGCCAGCGCCTTCCTGGATGGCCAGCGCAATTTCCTGCATGCGATCGTTTCCCGCTGGCTGCTTAAGAATCCACTGCGCAGAGACGAGGCCGTAAAGCAGCGCCAAAACGCCCGCGCCTATGGCAAGCCATAGAGCAAACTCGTTAGTCATTCGATTGTCTCCCAATCATAAAAATGTTCCCGGGCGCATAAGCTGCCAGGATTACAAAAAAACTCAATGTGTGATGTCTTACGTACGCTGTTTCTTGTTTGCGTAAGAGTGTCTGCCGGTACTCCCGAACCATTGATAAGGCCCCACCCGGTCAGAGGCCGCGCATCATACCACAAAATTTGTCTTTAACTTTCTCTTAACGGGCACTTTTTTCAGTGTGACATAATTCGGTAAGCCTTTGATATATGGAGGATAATCTTCTCCACGAATCAGTGGTTCCAGGTAGCGCCGGCAGGCCGGGGTGATCGAAAAACCGTCGCTGGAGATGTAGCGGCGGGGCAACATTTTTTCCTTGTTGGCTATGCGGGACAATGGTGCCTTGCCGATTTTCCAGCGATACGGATTATCTGAGATGCGTTTGATGACCGGCATCACCGCGGTTTCGCCGGCAAGTGCCATTTTGACTGCGGCCACACCCACTGCGTAGGCCTGGCGGACGTCTGTCGCTGAGGCGATGTGACGAGCTGATCGCTGCAGGTAATCGGCTACCGCATAGTGATATTTATAGCCAAGATTATCGCGCACCATATTGGCTACTACCGGCGCCACACCGCCAAGCTGTGAATGGCCAAACGCGTCAACCGTTCCCGCTTCGGCGAGAAAGCGACCATTGGCGTAGCTCGCGCCTTCACTAACCACAATGACGCAGTAATCGTATTTTTGTACGCACTCCTTTACCCGCTTGAGAAAGGCACGTTTTCTAAACGGTATCTCGGGAAAAAGAATGATATGGGGCGCGTCACCCGGCGCCGATCCGGCCAGTCCACCGGCTGCAGCAATCCAGCCCGCATGTCGGCCCATTACTTCGAACACGAATACTTTGGTTGATGTTTTTGCCATCGAGAGCACATCAAGTGCTGCCTCGCGGGTGGATACGGCGACGTATTTCGCTACCGAACCGAATCCCGGGCAGTTATCAGTGATCGGCAAATCGTTGTCGACCGTTTTCGGAATACCCAGGCACTGCACCGGAAATCCCATGCGTTTGCTGACGAGCGACACTTTATGCGCAGTATCCATCGAGTCGTTGCCACCGTTGTAAAAGAAGTAGCCGATGTCGTGAGCTTTGAACACTTCAATCAGTCGTTCGTATTCTGCGCGATTTTCTTCGATGCTCTTTAACTTGTAACGAGCAGAACCGAATGCGCCACCAGGAGTATGTCTTAGCGCGGCAATCGTGCGCACCGTTTCCCGGTTGGTATCGATCATGTCCTCCGTCAGCGCGCCAATGATGCCGTTGTTGCCAGCGTAAACATTGGCAATCCGTCGCGGATACTTGCGCGCCGTTTC
>QNFK01000417.1 GCA_003645495.1 Gammaproteobacteria bacterium | reverse complement strand
ATCCGATCGGAACAATATGGGCCGGCGCAATGATGTTGCAGCATTTAGGTTATGCAGACGCTCACGACAGCATCATGTCGTCGATTGAAAACATTCTCCGGGAAGGCAAACAACTGACACCTGACATGGGCGGGAAATCAAGTACTATCGATCTCGGCAAGGCAATCGCCGCTGCCATCTGATTGTAACCAGCCCGAACATTGCAAGAGTGCCGGGCTAGACCAGTATCAGACTCAGTTGTGGAAATATGATCAGGATGATCAGAACCAGCAGCATAATGACGGCAAACGGGAACGCACCAGCAAAAATATCATACAGGCTTATGCGGTCATCGTTCAGGGTCGACTTGATCACGTAACAGGATATGCCAAGCGGCGGCGTTAACAATCCAATCTCCGCGCCAACAATTGTGATGATGCCAAACCAGACCAGGTCGATGTTGAACGGCGCCATTATCGGCAGGAACAACGGCACCATAATCAATATTATTGATGTCGTATCCAGTATCGTGCCGAGCACGATTAACAGGAGCACGTAAATTGTCAATATGCCATAGAGACCAATATCCGTTTGGTTAATCAGTTCACCCAGCTCATTAGGCAGACCGGATATTGCAAGCATTCGACTGTACATTGTTGCGGCAACGATCAGCATCAGGATCGATGCAACAATGTGCCCGGTTTCCGCGAGCACTTTCCACAACGTTGCACGATCAAGTTTGCGTTTGAGCAACGCGATAATGAGCGCTCCGAGTGCGCCGACGGCACCTGCCTCCGTCGGCGTGAACACGCCGCCGTAAATGCCACCGAGGACCAACAGAATGAGTATTACCAGTGGAGCCGATTTGCTGAACAACTCACTTTTGGTTAGCCGGGACTCTGTCCCAGCCTGGACTGCGTCAGTCTGCTCGCCCCTGACGTAGCGCGGGAAGAATTTAGCCATGACGACTATAGCAACGATGTATGCAGCCGCCAGCATCAAGCCAGGGATAATGCCCGCAGTGAAAAGTGCTGCTACCGATTGCTCGGTGATGATTGCGTAAATGATGAGCATCACGCTCGGCGGAATCAGCATACCCAGAACCGAGCTGCCAGCCACGACGCCTACCGCGAATCGCGGGTTGTAACCAAAGCGCATCATTTCCGGTACGGCAACTCGTGCAAATACAGAGGCCGAAGCAATACTGACACCGGTAATCGCGGCGAATGCCGCATTGGCAACAACAGTAGCGACACCAAGCCCACCGCTGACTTTGTGTAACAGGTGATTGGCAACCTGGTAGATGTCCCGACCCATCTGCGAGTGGCTGACCAACAAACCCATCAATACGAACAACGGGATAACGCCGAAAATATAATCTTCAAGGCTGTTTGATGCGGCCAGCGTCACCAGGTAAACGGGTGCTTCGAAACTACCCCGCAGCAACCAGACGGTTACGAAAGATACGAGCCCCAGCGCGACTGGCACATACATCCCGGCATAAATCAAAATCAGGATCGCGATGACCGAAATCAGGCCAACTTCAATACCGGTCATGACGCTTCACCGTTATTCCTGATCACCGCTACAAGGTGTTTCCATGCCATGCCAAGAAAGACCACGACGACCGTTGCGGCACCAATGACCAGAATCAATCGCACAGGCCAGACTGGAACGACAAAGATGCCTTTGTTACCGGCGAAGTAATTTCGCTCCCAGGCATCAATCAGGCGCGGTACCGAACCCATAATGATGGCCACAAAAAACAATGCACCTGCGAGATCGAAAAAAGCACCCAGGCCATGGGTAAAGCGCGGGTGACTAACCTGCATACGTGAATAAAGACCATCTGAACGGGTCAGGCGCCCCGCCCTGACTGCGTCCGGGAGTTGCAAAAAAACGATCGCCACGATGGACAGTTCAACAAGTTCTTTCACGCCGTCGATCGGTGCGTTAAACAGGAAACGGGAAAAGACATCGAGATTAATCATCACCACCAGGCCGAATATCAACACGGTACCGACGCTGTTCATGCCGCCGACGATGGCAGAAAAAGCACGGCTCAGGATATTATTACCCGGGTTATTCATCCGTTTATTCCCGGTCCCACTGCCGCACAATCGGCTGATCGTTAGCCCGCATGATTTCCATGTACTCGTGCAGGATTGCATGCCCTGGTTGGCCACGCGCTTCCATGTCATCCGCCCATTCGCCGGCAATATTCGGCAGCCCGTCTGCCCAGGCCTGTCGCTGTTCCGGCGTCAGCGCTATGATCGTGCCACCCCGCTCTACAAATTCGATGCGGCTTTTTGCTGACCGACGGTCCGCTTCGCGTGCCAGCTCGTCGCGATAATCCTCCGCCGTTTCTTTAAGCCCGTTTGTTACTTCCTCGGGCAAGCGCGCCAAGGTTCGCACGTTGACATTATTTACCTTGGTGCTAACCGCGCCCAGGCGTACGTCAACCAGGTACGGGGCCACTTCATACAACCGGTATGCAATGCTGCCCTCGGCCCAGCCAATCACACCATCAACCAGCCCGGTGGCAAGATTGTTGTACCAGTCACTAATTCCGCTATTAACCGGGGAAGCATCCAGGCCCGTCAGGTAACGCAGATTCAACCCGACTCCGGCAATTTTCTTACCACGAAAATCCTCGAGTGAACTGACCGGATAGTTGGTCAGGACCTGATATGTATCAATGGATCCTGCTGTCGTCAGATAGACTTGCCGGTAGTCCTGCCATTGCTCAGCCATTTGCGGATAGCGCTCGACCAGTTCGGACATTGTGCGGGCAACCAACCCGATATCCGCGGTCACCAGCGGCGTAACGTAGGGCAGGTTAT
>QNFK01000416.1 GCA_003645495.1 Gammaproteobacteria bacterium | reverse complement strand
TTTGTTATTTGACCAGGTCAGTATCGGGATGAAAGGTAAACCATGAAAACCAGAAAAGCCGAACCGGGATATGGGTGGTGCCGGATTGATTGTCCGCCATTCGAACCGCGCCATCATCCGCAATGGAGACCGTATATGAGCCCTCGCCTATTCTGTATTCATGCTGCGGATGCTGCTCAAGAAAATTCTCGGTAAAAGCCACCGATTTCCCATCAACTTCGAATCCATAGATTACGGTTTTGGCGTGCACGGCATCGCTGCTCGCACTGACCGGCATGAAGAGTATGTCCTCCTCGCGATATTTTGCGTAGTGGTCCTTCGAATAGTCTTCATCAAACCCGGTGTCCGTCGACAACACCAGCGTGTCCGGATGAGCGTCCTTCCAGCGTGACCAGCGAGTCATTGTGATTGGAACAAGTTCCAGCGGAGTATCTGTGAGCGGACCAACAATGCCCTTGGCGCCGACCTGATCCCAAAGTGTTTCAGTTGCGCGATCATAGAAAACCAGGTTGCTCTCGTAGAGAACTCCCGATACGCCGAATTCAGTTACCTGCCCTGCAACTTCACGCTTGACGCCGACTGCAGATCCACACAACGGGCACCAGGTAATCGCGAGCGGCGTACCTCCGATGACATCATTGACGATCTCGTGATGATCGAGAATACGTGCAGGGTATGCCCGATGCTCACCATTCCACGACAAAGCAAGGACGACATCATCATCCGCTACATGAGTGGCATCAGCAGCGGCAACATATTGCGGGTCGTCGATCGATGGAATGCAGTCTCTGGCAGGGCAACCCTGGTGCAGGTCGACCAGTGCAACTGACTTTTTGGTGTCTGCATCAAAACCGAACGTATCTGCAAGAATGTCAGTATCGAAACTACGTTGTGCAGCAGCCGGCCATGCCAACAATAAAGCGATTAAGAAAAAACCCTGCGTTACACAGCGCAAATAATTTGCCATTTTAAACATACAGCCCCCGCTGACTTTCCAATTGCTCAAATGTAGGCTTTGGCACTACCAATCTCAGGCACCGGCGGCCGCAGCTGCTTCTCTACCACCCCGCCGCATTTCCTGCACCTGAATTTTGTCTCTGTCAGTTGCCTGTGACCTTGACCGGTCTCAATAAGCCAGCTCAGGTCAGCTTCACCCCATCGATTACACGCGATGCAATACAGCCCTAGTGAATGCGTGTGATTATGCAAATCGATAAAAGTTGCAAGACTCGGCACTGTTAATACGCTGATCTATGCAGCATCTACAACAACGACATGACGGCGCCAATCAGGCCACCAACCAGGAGGATCATCATCGACAGCGCGCCAATGCTAAAACCTGTGCCACGGCTATTCGGATCGCCACGATATGCGTTGCGGTAGATCTGCCTGGCGATAACAAACACTATGCCGACTCCCGCACCAATACGCGGGTCGACGTAGTGGCCGAACATCCACAGAGACGGCACAAATATAACCATTTGTTCGATGGTGTTCTGGTGAATTCGAAAAGCGCGGTCGAATTCATCACTACCGGATGTGGCCGGGGCATTTACCGTATGCTTGACGCGTGCCTGACCAACCTGAAAAGCGAACACAAATGTCTGCAACAAAGCGAGTGCGGTAACGATTGCAATTAATTCCACGTTCCTCTCCTTTTTTATTATGTGGCTGTATGATGCCGTTCTGAGGGCCCATTGCTTATAGCCCATTGCTTATAGCAAATTCATACAGGTCCACTGGCCCACCTGATAGTACAATAATCGACACTGACTATGTGCGGGTGTTAATGATCAGAAACAGGGAACGGCATTGACAGAGAAGCGAGCGAACACGCCGGCTAAACCCGTCCTCTACATAATTCGTGTGCTCGGCATCGAGCCGGATGAAATGATTGCGGTCGCCTGGTCGTTTATCTATTTCTTTTGCATCCTGTCGGCGTATTACATGCTGCGCTCAGTACGTGATGCCATGGCGATCGTCAGTGGCGTGCAAAACATACCCTGGCTTTTTACCGGCACCTTCGTACTGATGTTACTCGCGACACCAGTATTCGGCTGGATCACATCAAAATATCCGAGGCGGGTTTTTCTGCCTTGGATCTACTATTTCTTCGTCGCAAATATCCTGATCTTTTATGCTGTTTTCAGCTACGCACATAATAATGAACTGAGTGAAATCTGGATCGGCCGGGCCTTTTTTATCTGGCTCAGTGTTTTCAACCTGTTCGTAGTTTCAGTCTTCTGGAGCTTCATGGCCGATATCTACTCGAAAAAGCAGAGTCGCAGGCTATTCGGCGTCATAACAGCCGGCGGTAGTGCCGGGGCATTGAGCGGACCGATTGTGACCAGCATTGTGGTTGTGCAGATCGGTTTCCGAAACATGTTGCCACTATCCGCGCTCCTGTTGCTGTTCGCTGTATTTTGCGTCTATCGCCTCCGCGGATGGGTGCGACAGCAGCAACCTGATCCTGGCAACGAGAGTGCCAGCAGCACCGTTGTTGGCGAAAAAGTCATCGGAGGAAGCGCCTGGGCGGGCGTTAAATTCGTCCTGACGAAAAAATATTTTTCTGCCATCGCGGTTGCTTTGGTTTGCGCTACATTTTTGGGTGGCGCGACCTACATGTACATGGCCGAAATGGTTAGCGTAACTTTCGAGGGCACCGACAAGCGTACGCAGGTATTCGCAATAATGGATGCGATGATAAATGCGATGTCGTTCATCGGGCAGCTCTTAATTGTCAAGCACTCGGTACGAAAACTTGGAATCGGCGGGACACTTGCGTTGTTACCTATCGTCTCCGTGATCGGTTTCACCCTCCTCG
>QNFK01000415.1 GCA_003645495.1 Gammaproteobacteria bacterium | reverse complement strand
GCATGACACGATCCTGTGTTTCTCCAGTCGCGGCAAGATGTACTGGCTCAAGGTGTATCGCGTGCCACAGGCAAGCCGTGGTTCGCGTGGCAAGCCTATCGTTAATTTGCTGCCGCTCGAAGAGGGCGAACGCATCAACGCGTTCTTGCCGATCCGTGAATTCGATGCTGAAAGTTTCGTCTTCATGGCGACCAGTAACGGCACCGTCAAAAAGACGCCGCTGAGCCTGTTTTCGCGGCCTCGGTCCAGCGGAATTATCGCTATCGATCTGCGCAAGGGTGACAAACTGGTGGATGTTGCGATCACAAATGGCAACCAGGAAATCATGCTGGTTGCCAGTCATGGCAAGGCGATACGTTTTGCAGACAAAGACGTGCGCGCGATGGGCCGTGGTGCTGCCGGCGTTCGTGGCATCAAGTTGCCGGCAGGGCATGAGGTCATCGCATTGACGATTGTTGGCGAGGGCATGCTTCTGTCAGCGACTGAGCGCGGCTTTGGCAAGCGCACTGCAATTGATGAATTTCCGGTCCAGGGTCGCGGTGGTCGGGGTGTCATTGCGATTCAAACTACCGAACGCTATGGTCGTACCGTCGGTGCTATCCAGGTTCGGGATGAAGACGAAGTCATGCTCATTAGTTCCAGCGGCACCCTGGTGCGAACACCGGTAAGCGATATTTCTATCATCGGGCGGAATACCCAGGGCGTTACGCTGATTCGCGTTGAAGCAGGGCAACGACTTGTCGGGCTTGCCCGCATCGAATCGATCGAGGACGTTGACGAGTAACATAAAGTGCAACACTCGAGCGATAAAACCTCCTGCCCAGATTCTGATCTTCCAACTATTCCTCTCAACAGGACGATTGAGTAATGTCTCGCGTTTTTAATTTTAGTGCCGGCCCTGCCGCCATTCCCGATTCCGTACTCGCCACAGTGCGCGACGATATACCAGATTGGAACAACACGGGATCATCGGTGATGGAGGTTAGTCACCGCAGCAAGGAATTTGTTGCCGTTGCTGCAAAGGCCGAACAAGATCTGCGTGATCTTCTGGGTGTGCCGGATAACTACAGCGTCCTGTTTACCCAGGGCGGGGCAACATTACAGTTTGCAATGGCGCCATTGAATTTATCGGCAGAAGGGCAGACGGTCGACTACGTGCAGACTGGTACCTGGTCGAAAAAAGCGATAGGCGAAGCGCGGCATTATTGCAATGTAAACGTGGTCGCGGATAGTGCCGATGAGAACTTCACTTACGTGCCGCCGCAGGAAGAATGGCAACGCAGTGAAGACGCCGCCTATTTACATTACACACCGAACGAAACAATTGCAGGTGTAGAGTTTTCATTCATTCCGGATGTCGGTGATACGCCACTTGTAGCGGACATGTCGAGCACAATTTTGTCACGGCCGATTGATGTGAGTCGATTCGGTGTTATTTACGCCGGAGCACAAAAGAATATTGGTCCCGCAGGAATTACTCTGGTCATCGTGCGTAACGACCTGCTGTCGAAAGCCCGCGCGTCAACGCCCAGTTTGCTGAAATACTCCGTGTATGCGGAATCCGGTTCCATGACCAACACGCCACCCGTTTTCTCCTGGTACGTTGCCGGGCTGGTGTTTGCATATCTGAAGGAACGGGGCGGACTGGATGCGATGGCCGAGATCAACGAACGCAAAGCGAGCAAGCTTTACGCAGCCATCGATGGTTCGGATTTCTATTCCAACCCGGTGCGTAAGGACAGTCGTTCCTGGATGAACGTTCCTTTCATCCTGAAAGATGCAGAGCTTGACGGTAAATTCCTGAGCGAATCAGTCGCGGCGGGATTAACCGGTCTTAAAGGACATCGCTCAGTTGGTGGCATGCGAGCATCGATTTATAACGCCATGCCGGAAGCAGGCATCGATGCGCTTATTAGATTCATGGGCGACTTTGAGAGCGCCAGCGCATAGAAAGGGTTACGATTCCGCCAATGTACAAAATACTGACACTCAATAATATCGCTGTCGAGGGTCTCCGTCGCCTGCCACGCAATATGTATGAAACGGGTTCCGAGATAACAACGCCGGACGCGGTGATACTGCGCTCTTTCAATATGCATGATATGGATATTCCGGAGTCTGTTGCAGCGATTGCACGCGCAGGCGCCGGAGTGAACAATATTCCGATAGAGGCGATGAGTGCGCGAGGCGTACCTGTATTTAATGCGCCGGGTGCAAATGCCAAGGCTGTAAAGGAACTGGCTGTTGCCGGCATGTTAATAGCGGCACGAAACATTTGTGACGGACGCGACTATGTGAAAAGTCTCGACGTTGAAGATGACAAACTCGGCGCCGCAGTAGAGGCGGGTAAAAAGCAGTTTGTCGGCTTCGAGATTCCAGGACGAACGCTGGGTGTTATTGGACTCGGTGCAATCGGTGTGGAGATTGCCAATGTTGCATTATCACTCGGCATGAAAGCCGTCGGGTTTGATCCGCAGATAACAGTTCGTCGTGCCTGGCAACTTTCTTCGGGCGTGCAGCAGGTGGATACGCTTGACCGGCTTTTTAAGGAGTCGGATTTCGTTACCGTACATGTTCCTCTGATTGACGCCACGCGTGGCATGATCAACGCAGATCGGATAGCGTTAATGCGAGATGGCGGTGTTCTGATCAACTTTGCGCGCGGGGGGATAGTAGACGACGACGCAGCGCTTGCGGCTTTGGATAGCGGAAAATTGCATGCGTACGTGAGCGATTTTCCGACGCCTGCACTGATCGCACATCCAAAGGTCATCGCGTTACCGCATCTCGGTGCGTCGACAACCGAGGCAGAAGAAAACTGTGCCGTCATGGTGGCCGAG
>QNFK01000414.1 GCA_003645495.1 Gammaproteobacteria bacterium | reverse complement strand
TGTTCCTGACTCTATGCAAACTCATTATCGACCGCTCTATGGACGACTAGCGTCATTGCTGCTTATGGCCTCAGCTTTCCCTGTATCCGCTGCGCCGCCACCGACCGAACGGCAGGCCTCCAGCTACACGCTCCATGGAGTGACGATCGAGGACCCCTACCTCTGGCTCGAAGGTAGCGATGCGCCCGAGCTTGAGGGCGAGGACGCGGAACTCGATGAACGGGTCAGCGTGTGGACCGATGCGCAGAACGACTACACCCGCGCAGTGCTGGAGGGGCTCGACGGACGCGCGGCTCTGGAGGCGGAGTTAACGCAGCTTCTGTCGCTCGATGCCTACGGAATACCTCGGGAAGTGGCTGACCGGCTGTTCTATACGCTGCGCCGGGGGGACCAGCCGCAGGGCGTTCTTTTTGTTTTTTTGATGGACCGGGGACCACCGAGAGTGCTGCTGTACGTGAACACGCTCGACGAGTCGGGACTGCTGGCCCTCGACTGGTATCGACCGAGTCCCGATGGACGTCATGTGGCGTTCGGGACCTACCATGCTGGAGACGAGCAGACCACGGCCTTTGTTCTGGAGACCGACAGTGGCGATTGGCTCGAGGACCAGATCAGCGGACGCGTCGATGCGGTCGACTGGCTGGACGACAACGAGCACTTCATCGTTCGGCGACTGTCGGAGGCCGACAACCCTTATTCCGGCCAGATCACGTTGCATCGCCTCGGTCGCGATGCCGATGACGATCCCGTTATCTTCGAGCAGTACACCGAAGGCGAGCTGGCAACGACGTGGGGGCCATATCCAATAGTTTCCCGAGATGGCCGCTGGCTCGTCGTGATCTACTTTACCGGTACGGACTCGAACGATGTCTGGGCGTACGATCTGGAGCAATGGCGCCAGACGGGCGAATTGGTTCGCCGTGATCTTCTGGTCGGCGAGGATGCACTGACGGTCGGCTTTATCGAAGGCGCTACTTTCTACGCGCTGACGACGCTGGGGGCATCCAACAAGCGGGTCATCACCTTTGATCTTGCGAGCGCCGATCCAGCGGCTTATCGCGAACTGATTGCGGCCGATGAAGACGCGGTCATCGACGGCATCTCACCGGCCGCAGGCCGCATCGTCGTGGACTATCTGGCCAGCGCGTACAGCCGTATCAGCGTGTTCGACCGCGACGGCAAGCGGCTGACCGATGTGCAGCTTCCCGGTATCGGCAGCGCTGCAATCGCGACCCATCCTGATCTCGACACGGCCTGGCTGAGATTTGAGACCTTTAGCGAACCCGAGGGGACCTATCGGGTCGATCTGGCGCTCGGCTCGACTGCGCTGTGGCGGCGACCCGATCTTCCCGTGAATACGCGCGATCTTACCGTCACTCAGATCTTCTATCCCTCCGCCGACGGCACCCGAATTCCGATGTTTCTGGTTCACCGTCGCGACCTGGAACTCGACGGAGACAATCCGACGCTGCTCTACGGTTACGGTGGCTTCGATATTTCGCTGACGCCGAATTTTTCCGCCGAGTGGCTGCCCTGGCTCAGCAGAGGCGGGGTGTATGCAGTCGCTAATCTCCGCGGTGGGGGTGAGTTCGGAGCGGACTGGCACCGAGCCGGCATGCTCGCTGACAAGCAGAATGTCTTCGACGATTTTTACGCGGCGGCAGAGTGGCTGATCGCGAGCGGGTATACCCGTGTGGAGCGCTTGGGTATTGCCGGTCGGTCGAACGGTGGGTTGCTCACAGGCGTGGCGATCACCCAGCGCCCCGAGCTGTTCTCCGCCGCCATCGTCGGCGTGCCGCTGCTGGATATGCTGCGCTATCAGAATTTTCTGATGGCGCGTTACTGGGTGCCGGAGTATGGAACAGCGGAGGACCCCGAGCAGTACGACTTCATCCGTGCCTATTCTCCTTACCAGAACATCGCCGCCGGTCAGGCTTACCCGGCGACGTTATTGACGGCGGGAGAGAACGACACTCGCGTACACGCGCTGCATGCACGAAAGATGGCAGCCGCCCTGCAGGCCGCGACCGTCAGCGATCAAAATGAGGAGCCGGTGCTTTTGTGGGTCGACCGGTCCGCGGGTCACGGCCAGGGTAAGCCGCTTTCCGATCGTGTATCGGAGACGGCGGATCAGGTCGCATTCATGGCCTGGCAGCTCGGCCTTCTAGTACGCTGAGAAGACGGCCAGCAATCGCGACGCGCAGCCGTCGCGTTTGTGGGAGCGGCCGCCTGGCCGCGAATCTCAGCTTGGATCAGTAACGAGGCCAACAGCTAGTTCGCTATAATGGCAGCCACGAGCGGCCGTGAGCGAAAGTGGCGGAATTGGTAGACGCGCTGGATTTAGGATCCAGTGGGGCAACCCGTGGGAGTTCGAGTCTCCCCTTTCGCACCAGCCGTCTCAATGACTTACACAAGTTTTTTTACAGAATGGGCACTCAATTGAGCCGCCGTCGGAGTCAGGTGAAGCAGTGAACGAGACCACAACGAACGCCGTGGATGTTTCGGTCGAGGTGCCGGGTGGACTGGAGCGCCGCATGACGGTGCGCGTCCCGAACGTTGAGATCGAACGGGAAGTCAGCCTGCGGCTGACGCGGGTTGGACAGACCGCCAAGATCAAGGGATTTCGGCCCGGTAAGAGTCCAGTGAAAATAGTGCAGCAGCGCTACGGCGACCAGGTCCGGCATGAAGTCGTTACCGACGCTATCCGCTCGAGCTACTCGCGCGCGCTAGTCCAGGAGCAGCTGCGACCTGCTGGGAGCCCAAGTATCGAGCCGAAGAGCGGAACCGATGACGAGCAATTCTCTTTCACGGCGACATTTGAGGTCTATCCCGAGATTGAGCTGAAATCGAT
>QNFK01000413.1 GCA_003645495.1 Gammaproteobacteria bacterium | reverse complement strand
GTCGGCCGCATCATGAGCATCTGATCCATGGAGAGTTCAGTGTGATGCCAGTGACCACCGGTTACATGAAATTTTTCCTCAAGGTCCGCCGGCGTCAGAAATTCGCTATGTACAATCTGCTCACGGATACCCGGGGCATATTGTGCAATCGCGTCGATAGATCGCTCACAGATTTGCTGGCGAGCTGCGTCTGTCCAGCCGCCCTTGAGTCGATAGGGCACGTACATGACGTGAGCAGACAGCACGTGTTGTCCGCTGGGTGCGAGTGACGCGTCGTGCAAACTCGGAATTACAATCTCCATTACCGGATTGGTCGGGCACTCGCCGTACTTGGCGTCGTCAAAAGCGAATTCAATGGCGTCCATATCCGGCGCAATAATCATTCGACCATCAGGTTGTTCAAGTCCGTCGAACGCCGGTAACTCATTCAGCGCGAGGTGCAATTTCGCGACATAGCCATCACAGCGCAGACGCCGGATGCGGTTCGTGAAGCCGATATCGAGATACTCAACGCCGACCAGGTCAAGAAAGGTTCTTTGTGGATCAGTAGCCGAAATAACGCGGTCAGCCTCAATCTTTTCGCCGTCGACCAGTTGCACACCTGTTGCTTTGAGACCATCGGTACTGGCATCTATTAATATGCGATCGACCTTCGTGTCGTTTCTGATTTTGGCGCCCGAATCTGTGGCCGATGCACACAATGCCTCGACCAGGCCGTTGACCCCATTGGTCGGAATGGCATGCGCACCCCTGGATTCCCCCGCCATGCGATATAGCATCGCGAGCACCGCACCGTTGGGTGATCGTGGCGCTAGTTTTGAACCAATGAGCCCATCCCAGCTCAACGCTGCCTTGAGGATGTCATTGTCGAAATTTTCATCCATAAGGTCACGGGCAGGCAGAGAGGCAACCCGTAGAAATTCCTGCATATCCTGTTTGCCGAGACGCCGAATGTTGAGGCCCACGTGTGCAAAAGTCAGCATATCTGCGAGGCTGTTGTTGCCTACGCGCGGCATTGTCTTTAACCAGAAGGGCTTGAGCACATCCGCGAATCGATGCATAGGCCGCAAATAGTTCTGATACGCGTCCGCGTCATCAGTGCTGGTTCCGCTGACAGTGCCCTGGTGAATATTGACATGATCTGCGCTGGTACTCAGCCCGATCGTTGGCAACGATTTCGACGATGCTGCAAAGCCGTGTGCTGCAAGCTTGAGGTCACTGGCGATTTTCTGCGAGAAGTGGCTGACACTGTGTGCCACAGACGCGCGGAAGCCGGGATGAAATTCCCGGTTTGCGCCAAGCCCGCCTGCTGTAGCGGACGCCTCGAGCACGAGCACGCGCTGGCCACTCCGTGCCAGATACGCAGCGCAGACCAGGCCGTTGTGTCCCGCTCCAACGATGATTGAGTCGTACCGCGCCAATCCGTTGCCCCGTTTTTATAAGTATTGCCCCAATACGTACGCTAGTCAGCATAAAGTCGCAAAACTTCCGCGCCTACACGCTCAGGGCAGTTCAGGGATCGAAAACGTGTCACGCTTATTTTTCTGTCAGGACAGCCCTATCAAAAACTAAACCTGACTCCTTTATCCGCACGGTATTGGAAGACCGGCGTCACCTGCATCTGTACCTGCCAAATTGGGGTGTCGCCCTGGCCGCCTGAACGACGTGCGCGTTTTGATTTGCAGGAAATCAAATGACGGTCAGGGCAACAATGTTGTGCGGATTACGGTGTCGCTGCCTGGGTAAATTCGATCAGCTCCACTCGATCTCCGGTAATCATATCGACTTCGACGATCAGGCCTACACCCGGCGTGTTGGGTGCGAATTAGTATTCAAGCCGCCACTGGCAGCTGATACAAACCACGGCAGCGTTTTTCCCAACGATAATCGTCCAGGCGAGCGATCTTGCGGTTCGAGTAACCGCCTTTTTCGTCAGGAGGAGCTCCGCCGAGCCCTCGATGAACACGGTCCTTGTTGTAATACTTCATAAATAGCATCAATTTTCGCTCCAGATCACGTGCACTCCAGAAGGGTACTTGATCGAGATACTCTCGGCGTATCGTGCCAATCAATCTTTCGACGAATGGATGCGACAAAGGGACGTAAGGCACAGTCTTCACTTCCATCACGTCGAGAATCCGGAGATTTGCCCTCCATTGGCGAAATAGGAACAGCGGATCATTATCGGAGCTAAGGTATCGGGGTGCCGTCAATCCGCTTACGATGCTATTAAACATTCGGCAGACAGCGGGCCCATCAAGTGCTCCGGTATGGACAGCAAAACCAACGATTCGCCGGTTAAATTGGTCCATGACCACCATCACCCATTGAGACTTGAGAATCAGCGATTCACATCGAAAAAGATCCACACTCCATAAACTGTCTTTACTGTGGCCAAGGAATGTGAGCCAGGACGGACCGTTAGACCCAGGCTCCGGCCGGTAATACCTGGCCCGCACGCGCCGTACGACGTCCTTATCAATCTCGATGTCGAAGACCAGGGAAATCTGGTCGGCGATGCGCTGGTAACCGAAATTCGGGTTTCTGCGTTTCATCTCGAGGATTGTCGAAATCAATTCCGGAGAAGGCCCTCTGTGGCCTGGCTTGCCACGAGTTTTCGGCGTGAACAACAGGCGGTATTTACGTTTCACCAAAGCTCGATGGAAGCAGAGAATAGTGGATGGCTTCAGGACAATCGCCGACCGTAGCAGGCGGGTAGGGCGCATCAAGATTGCACACAGCCCAACAATTATCCGGTCGGTCGGCCGAAGGGCCGGCGCTCGCGTTCGCGAGCGATTGGCTATCAGAAGCTGGTGTTTTTCGAGCAGCGAATCGGCGACGACGGAACGAGC
>QNFK01000412.1 GCA_003645495.1 Gammaproteobacteria bacterium | reverse complement strand
GCCGGTGCGAGCCACCAGCTCTTTGACGCTATCGCGTGCCGGATTACGGGATCCGTAGACGATGTCATGGCCGAGGGCGGCGAACTCGGGGCCAAGTGCCTTCGCCACGCTGCCGGTACCAATGACTGCTATGGTGTCGGCCGAAACCTGCATCGGAATACCGAATCCGCCAAGCAGCATGAACAGTCCAATTGCCAGAATTTGTTTGCGCATATGTATGCCCCTCCAGATTGTTTGCAGGAACAATATACGACATTTGTGAAAGGGTGTATTAGTACGTTGAGGGCTGTCCGGGTGCGAAATAAATGGGCCTGCCAGCCGGTCTGCTGATGAGTAGGACTGGCGTCTGAATCCTTTTCCTGGGGGGGGTAGTAATGAAGTCTGTTTTCAAGAGCCTGGTATGGCTGCTAATTGTCGTTGCACCTGCGCTCAATGCAGCCGAAACCATCAACTGGAAGCACTGGGAACTCGATGCATTTGCGGCAGCGAAAGAAGAGAATAAGGTCATCCTGGTCAGCGTCGGCATGGAAGGTTGCGCTGCCTGCGCGCGCATGGAGTCACTGACCTACACGGATAGTGACGTTATTGGTCTCATCAACGAAAACTTCATTGCAATAGAAGTCGATGCGGAAGCACGACCAGATATCGGCGAGCGTTATTCCGATTGGGCCTGGCCGGCGACCATCTTCATGTCACCCGACGCGACTCAAGTATTGGCAATTCGCGGCAATCGTGTGCCACGCAACTTCATTCCAATCCTCGAGGATATGGCTGCAAAGCATGCCGCCGGCACGTTGGAACCGGACCCGAATTCCCCGTACGCGGCGCCGCCTGAACCTGCGGACACCGAGTTGAGCCTCATCCGGGATGATTTGCGTGCGCAAATCGACAGATCGCTGAATCGAAAATACGGTGGCTGGGGGAGGAGTGGTATCGGTGGCGAGCAAAGTGGCTCGCGCTTGCGTCATCTTTATCTCAGGGCGCACCTGTATAACGATGATGAGTTGCATGAGCTGGCATTGAAGGGCTCTGCCGGTTTCCTCAATGCGATCGATCCTGTCTGGGGCGGCAGCTATATCGCTGCATTTCCGAAGGACATGGAAATTCCGGCGCGATTTGGTGCGCTACGTGCTATTCCCGAAAAAAGAATCCTGGTGCAGTCCAATGCCATCACAGCATTCGCCATTGGTTATCAGCACACCGGGGATGAAAAGTACCTTGAAGGCATCAGGGAGATTGACCGCTACCTGAAGAACTGGATGATGGCGCCGGACGGTACGTTCTATACCAACCAGAAAAGTATGCCCGCGAATTTGCCGCGCGGCATGAGCGCGAGTGACTACTGGCTGTTGCCAAGTGATGCCCAGCGGCGCGAATTTGGCACGCCGCCGGTAGATCATGCGGTTTACACGGATCGCAATGGCGAGGTAATTTCAGCCTATATTATTGCTTATGAAACAACAGGTAACAGCGATTATCTCGACAGAGCGATAAGAGCGGCCACAGCCATTCTGGGGTCGAGAATGCAAGACGATGGCTGGGTTGTGCAGGCAACCCCCAACAACGCTGCGGACAACGATGCACGTATGCGCCCGCTGGTGACCGAAACCAAGCCGTTCCTCAGCGCACAAGCCTGGTTTGGTACTGCTCTGTTATCAATATACCGAGCGACTGGCGATGCGGAATGGCTGGTTGCGGCAGACCGAATTGGCAAGTCTGCTTTGACATTGCTGCAGGACGAAAAGAACGGTGGATTTTTCGCGACGGTGCCGGATGCGACGGCGGCTATCATCGCCCCAAGAAAACCGCTGGAGTCGAATGGGACGGCAGCAAGTTTCTACTTCGATCTCGCGATTTACACCAAGGACGACAGGTATAAGTCAGTCGCTGAAAACGCCATTCGCGGTGTTGCACAGCCGTCAATTATTCGCAGGGAAGGCAAGATCACCGGCGAGTTCGCAATGGCGCTGGAGAAAGTCACGACTTCCTACGTTGAATTTTCAATCGTTGGCGATTTGAGTCACCCAAATGCACAAGCATTGTTTGACGCGGGAAGAATCGTGTTCGAACCAAGAAAGCTGCTGCACTACGAGGAGCCGGGACGCTATCCCGACCGCGGCATCCCCTCTATGTATATCTGCAACCCGGACATGTGCTCCATCCCGATCGAAGACCCGGCTGATGTCATGAAACAGGCAGCCGCATTCCACGGACCCGCCGCGAGTCTCTAGCCCCAAACAAAAGGTGCCTGTCGAGGTAGCAGTTATGGTGACAGGCACCTTATCTCCACCTTTTTTAGTGGTTTGCGAACTCTCGCATTTCTGCAATCTGCCTGTTTTGTGACGCAGGAAATGGCGGAGACTGTGGCGTATCTGCCATTCTTGGTCACCCTATCCACTTAATTTGCAGTCTCTACTGCACCGTTTACGAACGGGAGGGCGCCATGATCACTCGCTCATTCACGAAACTCACTCTGTTTGGTCTGCTGATTGTTGCCGGTCTGCAGCCCGCATATGCTCAGGACGAGGCCATGTCTGCTGAAGAGCAGGAATATCTCGAGCAAATGCAGGCGGTGATGAACTCCCTTGACCCACAGAACGGCGAGATAAGCCTGGGAGACGATCTGGTCACGCTGCAGGTTCCTGACGAATTTTACTTTCTGGACGCAGCTGATGCCGAGACCGTGCTGGTCGAGATCTGGGGCAATCCTCCAGGGCAGGATGTTATGGGCATGCTCTTTCCCGCCCAATATACGCCTTTCGACTATGAATCATGGGCCGTGACAATCGAATACGTCGATGATGGACATGTCTCGGACGAGGATGCAGTCGATATTGACTACGCTGAGTTGCT
>QNFK01000411.1 GCA_003645495.1 Gammaproteobacteria bacterium | reverse complement strand
GAACTGAAGAAACATGGCTCGACTGTGCGCGTTGAGTCTTTGGGCGGCCTGACGACTTTTCTTGCGATGGCCTACATCACCGTCGTGAATCCCTCGATTCTGTCGCAGGCCGGTATGGATTTCGGCGCCGTATTTGTTGCCACCTGTATTGCCGCTGCGTTCGGTTCGATTGTGATGGGTTTGCACGCAAATTACCCGATCGCACAGGCACCGGGCATGGGACAAAACGCGTTTTTTACTTTCGGCGTTGTCCTCGGCATGGGTCATGCATGGCAAACCGCACTTGGCGCGGTATTTGTTTCCGGTGTGATATTTGTGGCACTAAGCGTCTTGCCGGTTCGTGAATGGCTGGTTAATGCGATACCACGCAATCTGAAACTGGGCATGGCTGCCGGCATCGGCTTGTTCCTGGGTTTCATTGCGCTGAAAAATGCGGGTATCGTCGTCGATCATCCGGCAACGCTGGTCGCCTTGGGTGATCTTTCCAGTTTTGCACCGATTGCCTGCATCCTCGGTTTCGTGACGATCACCGCATTGTCGGCCAGAAAAGTAACCGGCGCGGTCATCATTGGCATCCTGTTCGCGACTGTATTGGGCTGGACATTCGGCGGTACCGAATTCAAAGGCATCGTTGCAATGCCACCTTCACTGGCTCCGGTATTTCTGCAACTTGATATTGCCGGAGCCTTGCAGCTATCCATGGTGACGCCAATCTTGTCGATGTTGATCGTCGATATTTTCGATACGGCGGGCACGCTGGTCGGCGTCGCAACACGGGCCAACCTGCTTGGTGACGATGGTAAGTTGCCACGGCTACGACGGGCGCTGCTCTCGGATTCCAGCGCAACCGTGGTCGGCGCACTGGCGGGCACATCATCAACAACGAGTTATATTGAAAGTGCAGCGGGTGTAGAGGCAGGTGGCCGTACCGGTCTCACCGCTGTGGTTTGCGGCCTGCTGTTCCTGGCATGCCTGTTTTTCGCGCCGCTGGCGCAAAGTGTGCCAGCGTTCGCAACGGCCTCTGCATTATTGTTCGTTGCGTGCCTGATGGCACGCAGTCTTGCTAATCTTGACTGGCACGACATCACGGAGAGCGCACCAGCAGTGGTTGCGGCTATCGCCATGCCATTATCGTTTTCGATTGCTGAAGGTATAGGGCTGGGATTCATCAGTTACGTGCTGATCAAAATCGTCAGCGGCAGGGCGCAGGACTGCAGCATTGCGTCATACGTGATCGCGCTGATCTTCGGTCTCAAATACGCCTTTTTGTAGGTGTCCGGTGCTGGTTCAGTTTTGCTGTTAGCGAAGTGTTGAGCTTTGACGCAATGGTCGGGAATCGCCCGTCCTGACGGGCGATAGCCGCGATTAAACCTGATTTTTTACAGCCTTAAACGCTTGCCGCTTTGCATCGAAGCTGTCCATTTGCTGCTGCGCCAACGCCATCTCGTCAGCAGACAATATATTCGGTGACCCGCCGGACAATGCTTTGAGGTATACCTTCGAGCACCACTCCAGTGTCACGCAACGGCCGAGCGCTTTATCGAGCGTATTTGCCGTCGTCAATGATCCATGGTTTTTCATGATGACCGCAGAGCGGCCCTGCAATGCCTGCGATGTGACTGCGGCCAGCTCGTCAGTGCCAAAGGTCCGATACGGTGCTACCGGTACCGCCCCGCCAAGATCCGTCATCTGGTAGTGGATCGTCGGCAACTGATCAAGGATCGTTGAAATAGCCGTGGCGTAAACCGAATGTGCGTGCACGATTGCTGCAACATCGGGATTCGATTCGTAAACAGCCAGATGCAACGGCGTCTCGGATGAGGGCAGCATCTCACCATCGACAACTTCGCCTTTTGTGTTCACGACGGCGATGTCACCTGGAGTAAGCGACTTGTAATCCCGCCCGCTTGGCGTGATAACCACATGCTCGCCGACGCGGATACTGACGTTACCTGAAGTATTTACGATCAAACCGGAAGTCAGAAGGCCAAGCGCCGTCTGTGCAACTTCGGCTCGTTGTTTCTCGTGCAGCATGCTTTACTCCTGTGCCGAAAAACTGACCAGCGCATCTAACGCAAGATCAATTGCATTAACAATACCGCGATCACGCGCACTCGCATCCGGCGCGGTATCCCCTTGTGCAACATTCGCTACCCAACCGTCAATACTGAAAATACAGGCTGTCGGCACTGACAATAAGCCCCCAAGCGTGAGCACTGTAGCGGCTTCCATTTCGAACGCGAGTACGTTTGCTTCTCCGTATCGCGTGACCTCATCGGCAAGTGCCGGACCTTTAAATACGTCTGAGGTATGTACGATACCAAGATGAGCTTTGACGTCCGCGGCCTTTGCTGCGCGAGCCAATTCTCCGGTCAAGCCGAAATGTGCCGTCGCCGGGTAATTGGCCGGAATGAATTTGTGGCTGGTCCCTTCATCGCGCACCGCGCTGGTACCGATGACCAGGTCGCCCGGGACGACATTGGGTGAAACTGAACCGGCAGTACCTACCCGAATGGCGGCTTTTACGCCAAGTGGCTTCAGGTCCTGCACGACCATTGCGGCACCCGGGCTACCGAGACCAGTGGAGATCACCGAAACAGGAAGCCCCTTAAATGTCCCGGTGTAGGAATGAAATTCCCGATTTGCCATTACCAGCTGACCATCATCGAACCATTCCTCTGCAATCCGCGCAGCTCGCGCCGGATCCCCTGGCAACAGCACATAGGGCGCAATCTCCCCGGGCAGGCAGCGTGTTGCACGAAACTGTGCTCGCTCCGGCAGGTTGGCGTCCGGCAAATCCTTATTGAGAAAATTCCAGGGTGACATTCAGAGTACCTTTTAGTTAAACGACCGCATCAGCGACAAAAGG
>QNFK01000410.1 GCA_003645495.1 Gammaproteobacteria bacterium | reverse complement strand
GGCTGCAGGGGGGTTGGCGGTGTCGGAGTGGATTAGCAGGGAGCGAGGCACTGGATTGTCTGGAAATGGAGGGTCGCGAATTATGGCACAGGCAACTCTTGCTTGCGCCGGAACGAAAAACGCGCACCGGAGTGCGCGTCTTCATAATCTGATTGCTGCTGTGGTCGGGTTATTTCGATACTGCGTGAATGACCCGGTCAAATTCGAAGAAAACGACGAAATTTGCGTATTCCCAGCGTGTAATAGGTGGCTCACCAATTGCGGCACGCGCTGATTGCGGCGCACCAAAGTTGGCCTCTACGCGCTGCTGGGTCATGCCGCGGGAAGGTTTGCCTGCCTGATCGAAAGTCGACGCGCGATCCTGTCCGCTCATGTCCAGCGTGTCTGCGCTGCTCACGCCGACAAAGCCGAACGAAAGTGCGATAAGAATAATTGTGCTGATCTTTTTTGCCATTGGAGCCTCTCCAGGTGCCTGCCCGGCGACTATAGCATTGCGCGCAAGGCCGAAAACAGTTGATTCAACAGGATTTTTGCACTGTCAGGCGGCTGCCACGCTGAACTGGTTCTCACTATTGCGCTGACCCGGCTGACATATCCACCGTAGCCTCTGCAAGGGCAGGTCGAATGCGACTCAGTTCACACTTTTCGGCGATTCGATGCCGGGCGGTCGGACGGGTTCAGATCCATTTATATGGTTTAATGCGCCGGATGATCAAAGCAGTAGAACTATTTGTCGGTCTGCGCTACCTGCGGACCAAGAGAAAAACGAGATTCGTTTCTTTTATTACGCTTATCTCGCTCGCCGGCATCGCACTTGGTGTCGCTGCGTTGATTGTGATCCTGTCTGTGATGAATGGCTTCGAAGGTGAGTTGCGCGATCGCCTGTTGAGCATGACAGCGCATGGCTACGTCACTGGCAAGGAAGGTTCACTGGAAGACTGGTCGCAGGTCCAGCAGGAAATTGAACAACATCCAGGCGTAGTGGCCGCCGCACCCGTCATAGAGATGGAAGGAATGATCCGCACCGGACGCGCACTCACGGCTGTCCTGATAAATGGCGTGCTTCCGGACAAAGAGGAGGCCATGTCAGGCAGGACCGTTAATTTTCTGCAAGGTGGCCTGGAAGTGCTGCAGCCGGACGCACACAGTATTGTTCTCGGCAGATTTCTCGCATTGGACCTCGGCGTCAAAATTGGCGATGGCGTCGTCCTGCTCATCCCGCGACCGACAGGAGACGGGACGCTTGAACCTGCGCTTGAGCGGTTTGTTGTGCGTGGCGTGTTCGAGGCCGGCATTCAGGAGCACGACTCCATGCTGGCGCTCGTTCATCTAAGCGATGCAGCACGAATTCTGTCCCTGGGGGAGCGCGTTGGTGCTATCCGGTTCCTGACCAACGACGTTATGGCTGCGCCGGTTATATCGGCCACATTGCGTGAAAGCCTGGGTTCCGATTTCAAATCCAGTGACTGGACTATAGAAAATGCGAGTTATTTTCGTGCCATTCGGCTCGAGAAAATGATGATGTCGCTGTTGCTGTCGCTGATTATCGGTGTGGCAGCATTTAACATCGTGGCAAGCCTGGTCATGGTGGTGACCGACAAGACCAGCGACATCGCAATATTGCGAACGCTCGGGATGGGGCCTGGCGATGTCGTGCGCATCTTTTTTATCCAGGGTGCGGTAATAGGATGGTTGGGCGTATTTTTCGGCGTGCTTGCCGGCGTGGTACTCGCCATAAACGTACCCACCGTAGTGCCGGTGCTGGAGCAGATGTTCGGCTTTCAGATCATGCCGGGGGACGTCTATTACGTAACGCAGATTCCATCGACGCTGGAAGTCGAAGACGTCGTCACTATCTCAGTCGCTGCGTTTATCCTTACGTCGCTGGCGACGCTTTACCCGGCTCGACGCGCTGCGCGTGTTAACCCCGCGATAGCGCTGCGGTATTAATCGAGCATGTTTGGCAAATACGAATACTGGATGGGTAACCGCTACGTACGATCACGTAGCAGCAACGGCTTCATATCTCTTATATCTGCAATATCAATGCTGGGAATAGCGATCGCTGTCGCCGTTCTCATCGTTGTGCTTTCCGTCGTCAACGGCTTCGAGCGGGAATTAAAAGACAGGTTGCTGGCAATGTCGGCCCACGCCACAATCGAAAATACCGATGCCGGTATCTCCGGGTGGCAAAGCTGGGTTGAAACAGCAGAAGCTGAGGTCGATGTTGCTGCCGCTGCACCCTACATCAATGGCCAGGGCTTGCTGGTGTTTGAACACCAGCTAAGTGGCGCGCAATTTCGCGGAGTCGATCCGGAGCTCGAGGCGCGGGTATCGGGTGTCGACGATGTCATGATTGACGGCGATCTGGGCAGTCTTAAAGCTGGCAGTTTCAATATTGTCCTGGGTGTGGAGCTTGCAGAAACGTTGCGCGCGTCGATTGGCGACAAGATAACAGTGATCCTGGCTGAGGGCATTGTGACGCCTGCCGGCGTAGTGCCACGAACCAAACGCTTCACGGTTACTGGTATTTATCGTGTTGGCATGTACGAATTCGATCGACGTCTTGCGTTTATGAATATAAAGGATTCGCAAAGGCTGTTCCGCATGTCTGACAATGTCAGCGGCATTCGCCTTTCGGTGACAGATATATTCGACGCGTCACAGGTTGTACGCCGGGTCGCAATCGCTGCCGGTGGTGGCGTACTGGTTAGCGACTGGACGCGTCGCCACGTCAATTTCTTCCGCTCAATTCAGATTACGAAATCAATCTTGTTTGTCATTCTGTTAATGGTAATTGCAGTTGCCGCGTTCAATATTGTTTCTACGCTGGTGATGGTGGTCAAAGACAAACAAACGGACATTGCGATATTGCG
>QNFK01000409.1 GCA_003645495.1 Gammaproteobacteria bacterium | reverse complement strand
GTCCGCGGCTGGGGAGACAACGTGCTGAATTACCATTACAGTCAACACCTGAGTCTTGCCGAGTAAAAATAACGATCGTGTTACGTTACGCGCTACTGCGTATCTTCGGGGCGATACCAACACTTTTTCTGGTCGTCGCGCTCGCATTTCTGATGGTGCATGCGGCACCAGGTGGACCGTTTGATGCGGAACGGCGGTTGCCCGCGGAGATCGAAGCCAATGTCGCCCGCGCATACCATCTCGATGAATCGCTACCGGAGCAATTCCTGCGCTACGTCGACGGCCTCCTGCACGGAGACCTCGGCCCGTCGTACCGCTATCGCGACTACAGCGTTGCAGAAATAATTCGTGGCGCATTCCCTCTCTCCATACAACTTGGCCTGCTGGCGATGGCACTTGCGCTATTGGTTGGCATCAGTGCGGGGCTTGCGGCGGCATTGCGCAGCAACACGGTGCTTGATCGCCTGATAACCGGCATCGCCATGACCGGCATTTCAGTACCCATTTTTGTCATTGCGCCATTGATGGTGCTGGTGTTCGCTGTATACCTGCACTGGCTTCCAGCCAGCTGGACCGGCGGCGACGGCGTTGCTCGCCTTTTCCTGCCTGTCGTCGCGCTGGCCCTGCCGCAGATTGCCTACATCGCCCGATTAACCCGGGGCAACATGATTGCGGTGCTGAAGAGTGACTTTGTTCGCACTGCCAGGGCACAAGGCCTCAGTACCGCCTCGATTATCCGTTTCCACGCGCTAAAGCCCGCGATGTTGCCGCTACTCTCCTATATGGGACCCGCTATGGCCGGGATTTTGACTGGCTCGGTGGTGGTCGAGAAGGTTTTTGGCATTCCGGGTATTGGCCAGTTTTTTATTAGCGGCGCATTGAATCGCGACTACACACTGGTATTGGGCATTACCATTTTTTACGCAGCCCTGATCATTTTCCTGAACCTGGTGGTTGACCTGCTGTACGGGTTTTTCGACCCGCGGATAAGATCGCGATGAGCGCCAACAATAAAAAAAGTTCAGGCAGGTTTCGCTTGCGGGAAAACAAGGCGGTGGTGGTCTGCACAACGATATTATTTTTCGTCGCCGCTTTGGCTTTGCTCGGGCCGTTGTTAAGTCCACACCTGTATATGAGTACCGATTTTAGCAACGGCCTGATGGCGCCGTCGATATCTGACTGGCGGCTGTTTGGCACCGATGACCTCGGTCGGGATCTGTTCGTACGGACGCTGATGGGCGCGCGCGTAACATTGTTTGTTGCAGTTATCGCCAGCGTAGTGAGCCTGGGTATTGGTGTGTTGTACGGCGCCATTGCAGGATACGTTGGCGGCGCAGTAGATGCGGTGATGATGCGTGCCGTCGATGCTTTATATGCTTTGCCGTTTATATTTTTCGTTATTTTGCTGATGGTCGTATTCGAGCGAAACTTCCTTTTGATTTTCGTAGCGATCGGTGCAATCAACTGGCTCGACATGGCACGCATTGTCAGGGGTCAGACACTTAGCCTGAAACAGCGCGAGTTTGTTGATGCTGCCCGGCTTATCGGTGTTTCTACACCGGGTATTATTTTTCGTCACATCACGCCCAACCTTTTCGGTGTTGTCATCGTCTATGTGACCCTGACAATTCCACAGGCAATCCTGGTCGAATCGTTCATCAGCTTCCTGGGTCTCGGTGTCCAGGAGCCGCAAACCTCGCTGGGCGCGCTCGTCAATAACGGCGTCAGCTATATGGAGCAGGCGCCATGGCTGATCCTGATTCCGGCAACGTTGCTGGCGCTTATCCTGATGTGCTTCAACTTCCTGGGGGACGGACTGCGTGATCTCGCAGATCCGAAAAAGAATATCTGATGAGTATTCTCGACGTTGAAAACCTCAGCGTAACTTATGGCGATACCGCTGATGCTGTCGTCACGAACTTGAGCTTTTCGGTCCGGCGCGGCGAGGCACTCGGTATTGTCGGCGAGTCGGGTGCCGGAAAAACGCAGACTGCTATGGCGGTTATGGGTTTGTTGCCGGCCAACGCGAAGACCAGCGGCAGTGTGTGCTTCGACGGGCAGGAGTTACTGGGCGCCGATGCCGGGACGCTCAATGCCTATCGGCCGCGTCGCATTGCGATGGTATTCCAGGACCCGATGGCAGCGTTGAACCCGTATGTGCGTATCGGCGATCAACTGTCCCGCATCCTGCTCGAGCATCGCATCTGTGCGGCGGGCGAAGCACGGGAGCGCACGCTTGCCATGTTGCGAAGAGTTGGTCTGCCGGACGCGGAAAGACAGTATCGTTCCTATTCATACCAGCTCTCTGGCGGCATGCGCCAGCGCGCAATGATAGGTGCGGCGTTGCTGAGCGGGCCGGAATTACTGATCGCCGATGAGCCGACAACAGCGCTGGACGTCACCGTGCAGGCGCAAATTCTGAATTTGCTGCGCGAGTTGCGCGCACAGTCCGAAACGGCATTACTGCTCATTACGCATGACCTTGGCGTAATTGCCGGCAACTGCGAGCGCATGCTGGTGATGGATAGAGGGCAGTTGCTGGAGGAAGGACAAACCAGGGAAGTCTTCGCATCGCCGCTGCACGAGCGCACGGCGAATCTGCTCAAAGCAATACCGCGCATAGATGCACCGGTCATAACGGCACCACTGGTGAGCGAGGCACCGACGGTATTGGAGATCGAAGACATTGCGGTGGATTTTAAAGTGCGCCGAACGAATGGACGCAATACGCTCAAGGCCGTACGACCTTTCAGTTTGACGCTGGCGGCGGGTGAGACCGTTGCGATAGTGGGTGAGTCGGGGTCTGGAAAAACCAGCCTGGCCCGCGCTGTTCTTGGATTGATCCCCGCACGCAGCGGCAGGGTTTGTTTTCTCGGG
>QNFK01000408.1 GCA_003645495.1 Gammaproteobacteria bacterium | reverse complement strand
GGACCCCACTCCCGAATAAGGCGCTGGACGTGACCCCAGTCCGGCCCTTTTTCTCCGTTATTGATAACCCCGAGCGGACTGGCCGAGTCGGTCACCTGCTGGCCTACGGCAACACCAATGCGCCGCGAGCCAAAATCGAAGGCGAGTATCGTCTCAGGCGTGCCCGGCATGCACAGAAATCCGGCTGATGTCGATGCCGATGGTTTCCGCCGCTACGCTCCAGCGATCAGGGAAGGGCACGTCGAAAATAATATCCGGGCTTGCCGGTACCGTCAGCCAGGTGTTGCCGAGCATCTCCTGCTCGAGTTGCCCTGCATCCCAGCCGGCATAGCCGAGTGCGACCAGTATCTGGTCGGGGCCGTTACCCGCTGCCATGGCGTCGAGGACATCGCGGGATAAAGTAAGGTGAATATCTGCTGACACGACAATCGAGCTGTCATACGTTGCCGCCGGTTTGTGTAAGACGAAGCCTCGTTCACGCGCAACGGGTCCGCCGCTCAATACCGGGAAATCCGCAATACTCTGGTCAGCATCGGTTAGATCGAGTTGCTCGAAAAGACCGCCGAGATTCAGCGTCATCGGACGATTGACAACAACGCCGAGCGCCCCTTCGGAATTGTGTTCGCAAATGAGTGTGACTGTACTGTTGAAGTTCGGATCAGCCATGCCCGGCATGGCGATTAACAGCTGATTGCTGAGTGAACCTGAAATTTCCATGACTCAAGTATCGGCCCTGCCGCGATCCGACACAACCGAAATTCCGGAAAATACGCACCCAAAATTCGTAGCCAACCCACCTTACTCGAGGCCCAAAAATCGTAGCAAGGCCCCGTTGGAGCCCGTCCCGACGGGCGACAAACAATTAAGGGCATGTTGAAAACATGCCCTTAATTGTTTGCAAAACTTCGCCAACTGGACCCGCTCAAAAATTTCTTTCATGAATTACGTGGATTGGTCGTTCACACAGCAACCATGATTCTCGAACTCGCCCGTGCCGATAGAAATCCAATCACGAGGGCCAGCAAGCGCATCTATCGTACGTCGGGCTCCTACAGTTCGCATCCACAATTGTCGGGGATTTCGGTGCCTAATTAGTACCTGTCCGGAATTGGCCGTCCTGGCCAATTCCAGACTCGGCATTTGAAAATGCGATTTTCAAATGCCTTTCATTTCAACGGCTAATGCCGTCGAAATGTCGGCACGTCCCTGTGCCGAGTTAGTACCTGTCCAGAATAGGTCTATTCTGGACAGGTACTAATTAGCACTAGCCGTAGCCTGCACCCCCGACTGATTAAACTGCCACTTATACGCAAACCGCAACTGATCGTAATCCACCCGAACCGCCTCCGGAAAAGGATCAAACGGCGCCGCGCGCCGCAAAATGTTCAGTGCAGCCTGGTCAAGCACTTTCGAGCCGGAAGTCTTGCGTACAACAACTTCCTGTAACTGGCCTGAAGCGTTGATTGTGACCTCAAGCGTTGGACTGCCGCTGATTCCATCGATCAGTCGCTGTTCCGGAAAATATTTCAAACCAACCGTTTCGATTTTCGTTTTCCAGCTATTCAGATAGCCGGCGATCTTCGATTCCCGGGTGTCGACACTGGTGACCAGTTCGCGCGGATTATCGTCGTGAATCGCGGCATTGGCCAGATTGTCCTGCGGTAACGGCATAGTGAATTCAACGCCGGCTTCCAGTGCTGCTGCCCGGGACTCTTCAGGCGTTGGGTCCTCACGTGGATTGTCCTGCACCTTGAGTGACTGTTCTGTACGACTCGTTAGTAGCTGATCAGCAGCCTCCTGAGTCGCGGCAGAATCGTCGAGGCTGTCGCCATCTGCGAAACCCATGTTGTCGACCGGGACGACGCTCGCCATTCGTGAGCTTGGCCGGGCCTGCTCCTGGGTATTGCCGGCTCCTTCCTGGTTGGCCTGCGCGAGGTATTCCGCATCGTCGGGTTCGGCGGCTGCCGGGTCGGGATCAGCAACGATGGTTACTTCCAGCGAGATCGACTCAGAAAAGTCATCACCGAGCGCCGCATTGAATGTGACGCCAATAATCAGGATGCCGTGAACCAGGGCGGCGAGGAACAGCATAGGGGGCAGCCGGTCCGGCGCGGGGCTGGACGCGAGCACGAATTGATCGATCGAACCGCGAGATTCGATACCACCAGTGTTTGATTTTAGTTCAGCCATTACCCAAGCAGGCGAGTAGAAAGAAAACCCTGATACCCCCATTGTGTCACAGGAAATCAATGATTTGTCCAGTTTACCTGTATAGCTTCGGCAGCAGTGAGACGTAAGTCACCCACCAGGATGCCGTTTTCAGGGCTGAACAGGGTTAATTACAGGCGTTTAGAGGCCAGGAGCCTGCGCAGCCTCTTAAGCAAGCCGATTTTCGATCGCGTCAAATAAATCCGCTGCAATATTAAGGTCAAAAGCCCGGTCCAGCTCGCGGATACCGGTCGGGCTGGTGACATTAATTTCTGTCATGAAATCGCCGATAACATCTATGCCGGCGAATATTACTCCACGCTCTTTTAAGACAGGGCCAACCTGGGTGCAAATCCAGCGGTCATGTTCCGTTAGTTCCCGCGCCTCGCCTGCCGCACCCATGACCAGGGGGCCACGGGTGTCGGCCGCCGGTGGAATTCGTGCCAGTGCGTAAGGAACGGGTTCGCCGTCAATGAGCAGGATGCGTTTGTCGCCATCACTGATCTCGGGAATGTATACCTGGGCCATGGCGAATCGGTTGCCATGTTCGGTCAGCGTTTCGAAAATGACGTTGGCGTTGTTGTCGCCGGCAATGACGACGAATATCGACGTGCCACCCATGCCATCGAGGGGCTTCACCACGATGCGTCCATGTTCCTGCATGAATTC
>QNFK01000407.1 GCA_003645495.1 Gammaproteobacteria bacterium | reverse complement strand
TCGTAGTGATCGCTCTTGGTCTGCCGGATGGCATCGGCGAAAGCGACATCGACAATCATGAATACCGCTGTGAGCAGCAAAATCTGTAAACGCATGACGGGTTCTCTCATTCTGGGCGTGGTGGACGGGCCGTAATGTACCACCTCGACATACGGGGTACGCAAAGCGTTACGGCTGATGCAATGGTTGATCGATTGAGACTAAAAATTGCGGTAAACGGCAATTGCATTGACCACGCCCCGGTGAGAAAGTTGCCGATCGCTCACAGGGGAATCCGATGTCACCAACCAAACAACTATTTCTGGCTGTATCGCTTGCGGTACTGTTTTTTGCAGGCTGCAGCGATGGGTCAAAACAGGCTGCGGAACCCGCAGAATCGGCGGCCTCCGACGTCGTACCAGCTGACCTGGTATTGCGTGGCGGTAAGGTTGCGACGGTCGATCCGGCGCTGGGCAACACAGAGGCGATAGCCGTTACCGGTTACCAGGTTACTGCTGTTGGCAGCAACGACGAGATTTCTGCCTATATCGGTCCCGAGACCGAAGTAATCGAGCTGAACGGGCGTTTTGCGATGCCTGGCTTTATCGAAGGCCATGGCCATTACATGGGACTCGGTCGCGCCAAGCAGATCCTCGACCTCAACGACGTCGCTAACTGGGAAGAAGTTGTGACGATGGTGTCTAGCGCTGTGGACAAGGCGCAGCCTGGTGAGTGGATTTTCGGCCGCGGCTGGCATCAGGATAAATGGGACAGCCTGCCGGATGACGCCGTTGATGGCGTGCCGCGCAATGACACCCTGAACGCAGTTTCGCCGGATAACCCCGTTTCCCTGGGGCACGCCAGTGGTCACGCGGCTTTCTTCAATAAAGCTGCGCTCGAAGCTGCGGGAATTACCATTGACACCGAGGACCCGGCAGGTGGCACGATCGTGCGAGCACCCGATGGTCGTGCGACGGGTCTGATGCGGGAAACGGCACAGAGATTGTTGAACGAAGCAATCGGTATTTATGAAGGACGGTTGACACCGGAACAGATGGAGCAAATTGATCGCGAGCGCGTAATGCTCGCGGCTGACGAAGCGCTCGCTCATGGTGTTACTTCGTTCCAGGATGCAGGTTCTTCATTCGAGACGATTGATTTTCTGAAAAAACTTGAGGAGGAGGGGAATCTCCCAGTCAGGTTGTACGTCATGGTGCGCAGAGCATCGAACGAACTGATGGCCGAGGCTTTGCCGCAATACAAGATGCTGCCAGAGGGCAATGACTTTCTGACCGTCCGTTCAATCAAGCGACAGATCGACGGTGCCCTGGGCGCGCATGGCGCCTGGTTACTTGAACCCTACGTTGACCTGCCAGAAACGGCCGGGCTGGTACTTGAGGAGCCGGATGACATCGAGCGCACGGCAGAGCTTGCCGTTGAGCACGGATTCCAGCTGAATACCCATGCAATCGGTGATCTCGGCGTGCGTGAAACGCTGGATATATACGAACGCGCCTGGAAGACGATGGAAGTTGACGGCAAGCCGTTGCGTTGGCGTGTCGAGCATGCCCAGCATATTGATCCGCTCGACGTACCAAGATTTGGCAGTCTCGGCGTAATCCCTGCGGTGCAGGCGGTGCATGGTACTTCTGATGGTCCGTGGATTCCGAGCCGACTCGGTGATGAAAGAGCGAAAAGCACATCGCAGCCGTGGCGCGACCTCATCAATACGGGCGCATTAATCACCAACGGTACGGACGTACCGGTGGAGCGGATCAACGCAATTGCTTCTTATTATTCGTCAGTCTCGCGCATGATGATCAACGGCGAAAAATTCTATCCTGAACAGGCATTGACCCGCGAAGAAGGACTGGCCGCATACACCCTTAACAACGCGATTGCCGCGTTTGAAGAGGACATCAAAGGCACACTGACGCCGGGCAAGTACGCTGACATTGTCGTATTGTCGCAGGACCTGCTGACTGTTGATGAGGAAGCAATTCCGGATACGACTGTCGACATTACGATCGTTGGCGGCAAAGTGAAGTACACTCGCGCCGGCAATAACTGATTTTGCAGGAGAGGAAAATGACAGATTTCGATGACATTGTTGATGAGCTCAAACAAAAGCGGGATGAGCTGAGAGTGCAAATGCACCTGGCCTCGAAAGAAGTTCAGGAAGAGTGGACTGAACTGGAAGGCAAGATGGAGCACTTCACCAGCAAAGCGAGCATGGGCGAGACCGGCGAGGGCGTCGGCAAAGCGCTGGGCCAGCTCGGACATGAATTAAAACTGGGATACGAACGCATTCGGGATGCGATCAAGGATTGATTCCTGACGTGGGAGCGACGCAATGCCGTCGCTCTTATTGAACTCACATTACGAAGCGGAAGACCGCGTACAGGATCGCCAACGTAACTGCAAAAGCGACAGCGGCCAGGATGATGTTCCTGGTGTTGCCGGGTGGTTTTACGGCTTTGGTTACTCGTGTGGCACTACCCAGTTCTTCCGGTGTTCTGAAAATGCATTCAACAGGACCGAAACGAATACGGTCGCCGTTGTCGAGGTAGCTCATGTTGCTGCGCTTGCCGTTAACGAACGTACCATTCGCTGACATCTGGTCAGTTAGTTTCCAGCGGGCTCCATCCTGAGTCAGTTTCGCGTGCACACCTGAGACACCTTGCTCCTCGAGCACGATATCGCGATCTGCGTCGCAACCGATTGTCCACTCACCCTGCGTGCCTGCCGATTTCAGGTTGATTCTCGCGCCAGACATCGCACCGGTTGAGACGATCAGGACAGGAACGTTTACGTCGTCAGCCATCTCCATGGCGCCTTGTCCGCCGTCCTGCATCATCTGCTTCAGCGCTGCAGAATCTATGAATTCGGTCTTGGGACCGCCG
>QNFK01000406.1 GCA_003645495.1 Gammaproteobacteria bacterium | reverse complement strand
CTGGGTGAAATGGATATCTCGGTTCTTGGTATGTCGATGTCAGCTGACATCGAACCGTTTTCCTATGCCGGGGCCGTACAGCCGAAAGCAGAGTTGCGGGTTGCAGAATTTTCTCTCAAGGAACTAATGCGCGCTCTGAATATCGACCCACCGGTAACCGCCGACCCGAACGCACTGAATCGTTTGTCATTCAATGCTAAAGCGGTTGTCGGCGAGAACGATATTTCTTTGCAGGCAATGACGCTGGAACTGGATGACTCAACGATGGTCGGCAGTCTGTCGGTGCCGATGAGTGAAGGCGGTACGCTGCGTTTCGATCTCAATGTCGATGCGATCAATCTGGACGGCTACATGGCGCCGACCGAAGAGGGTATCGGCGCTGCAGAAACTGCGGACAGTGGCGACATAGAAATTCCGGTCGACATGATCCGGACACTCAATGCCAGCGGTAGTTTCAAAATCGATCGTGCGTTGTTATCCGGAATGGAATTCACCAATCTGCAACTGGGATTGAACAGCGCAAACGGCCGGTTGCGTCTGTACCCGCTATCTGCCGAGCTCTATGACGGTACCTACAACGGTGACGTGCAAATTGATGCGGCTACCGATATCCCTTCGATTTCCGTCAACGAGAAAATTTCCGGTGTGAATCTCGCCTCACTTGCAAGGTCGATGTTTGACCAGGACAACATTACAGGGTTGATAAACGGTAGCTTTGTGCTGAGCGGCAGAGGACAAAGTCTGAACGAAATTCGTCAGGATCTCGACGGCAACATGGCATTTGAACTGGTCGATGGCGCCTGGGAAGGCACCGATGTCTGGCATGAACTGCGGGCGGCACGAGCAATGTTTCGGCAAGAGCCCGCACCAGAGCCGCGCTTGCCAGCCCGTACTGAATTTACTACCGTACGCGCCAGTGGCACAGTCACTGACGGCATTTTCGAGAACAATGATCTCCTGGCCGAGCTACCATTTCTGCAGCTTACCGGCAGTGGTATCGTTGATCTTCCTGCAGCACAGATCAATTATTCGGTGCAGGCACGGGTACTTGAACGACCGGAATTCGCCGCAACTGTTAGCGCTGAAGAACTCGCTGACTTTACCGCGGCCTCCATTCCTCTGAAAATAACTGGCCCATTGAGTGCGCCAAACATCCAGCCGGACATAGAGGCACTTCTGCGCCAGCAGGTTGATAAGGCGATAGAGGACAAAAAGGAAGAGATGAAAAACCGTCTGTTTGAGCGACTCCTGAAAGGTGACGCCGACCCTGCGGATGAAGAGGCAGCAGATGAGGAAGAGAGCCTTGAAGAGCAGTTGAAGAAGAAGCTGCTGAAAGATCTTATCGGACGTTAATATTTTGCACAGGTATCAAAAAAATAGTCTTCGCGGCCTGCTTGGTGCGCTATTGCTGTCAATTTCAGCATTGGCGCCGGCTGCAGAGTTTCGTGACATTTTGGTAGAGCGTGAGGACGGCCTCTATAGCATGCGCTCGGTGGTCTTTTTCAATGTTGAACCAGAGTATTTGTACCGGGTGCTGACAGATTTCGATCTTTTCAAGAAATTTACGAGTGCCATTGTCGAATCGAACAATGTAGAAGCGGATGAAAATGGCAGGCCACAATTCTTTGCGCGCATGGAGGGTTGTGTGCTGGTGTGGTGCAAGTCGTTCGTCCGCAACGGCTACCTCGAGTTGAATCCGATTGCAGAAATTATCGCTATATCTGACCCCGCAAGAAGTGATTTTGAAATCAGTCGGGAACGCTGGCAGCTTATCCCGGAAGGTGATGGCACGGTGATGATCTACGAATTTCAGATGGTGCCCGCGTTCTGGGTGCCGCCCATAATAGGCCCGTTTTATATCAAACGCGCTCTGAGTTCGGGTGGTGTAGACGCCGTTGATCGAATTGAGGCGCTCGCTATCGGCAAGAAAAATCATCAGCTGGCGCTGGGCAAAGTGTCGCAGGAATGAGTTCAGAAACACTTGCGGAGAGAATTCTTCGCTGGTTCGAACGAAATGGTCGTAAAGACCTGCCCTGGCAAGAAAATCCTGCCCCGTATCGTGTCTGGATCTCCGAGATCATGCTGCAACAAACGCAGGTGACCACGGTAATTCCTTACTACGCTCGTTTCATGAATTCGTTCCCGGACCCTGCTGTTTTGGCGAACGCAAAACTGGATGACATTCTGCATCACTGGTCAGGTCTTGGTTACTACGCCAGGGCAAGAAACCTGCACAAAGCAGCGATTATTATTCGGGATGACTTCGGCGGAGAATTTCCACAATGTTTCGACGATGTAGTCGCTCTGCCCGGTATCGGTCGGTCGACGGCCGGAGCAATTCTCGCTTTGTCTCACGGACAGCGTCACCCGATTCTCGATGGTAACGTCAAACGCGTGCTGGCCAGATTTCATGCCGTCCCCGGATGGCCGGGCCAGACTTCGGTCGCACGCGTGCTTTGGAAGCATGCTGCAGAGCATACGCCGCAGCAAAATGTTGCGGCCTATACGCAGGCGATAATGGATCTTGGCGCAACTGTTTGTACACGCAGTAAGCCGGATTGCAACCAGTGTCCGTTAAGTAACGATTGTGCAGCCCACAATCTGGGTAGTGAGATTGACTATCCGGGCCGGCGTAAGGCTAAGCCCAAGCCGCTGAAAAAGACGCGAATGATTTTGTTGTATTCCAGTGATGCCATATATCTGGAACGACGCCCGCCATCCGGTATCTGGGGCGGCCTCTGGAGTCTGCCAGAACTTGCGGCGGAAACGGCCGCGGATACCTGGTGCCAGGAAAAACTGAATACGAAACCAGCAAGCCTGACGCAATGGCAAACGGTGCGACATAGCTTTACCCACTTTGACCTGGACATCGTGCCAATTGCAGTG
>QNFK01000405.1 GCA_003645495.1 Gammaproteobacteria bacterium | reverse complement strand
GTCTGGTAAACAGTGCATGGCAGACATAGCCTTCCAATACATTTCTGGATGGGGTTTATTATTTCTCACATCATCCGTAGAAATCAAAATATCAAAGTACTCTATTAAACCTATTTTAGATAACGCGGTTAATACTGTTCTACGTATTGAATTAGAACAGCAACCTAATTTATACCCTTGAGCCCTTAGCTCACTAAATAATCTTAATAATTTAATATCTGGAGATAAATTTTCCTTAAGCAGTACTACGGTATTTTCTTGCTTTTGTTTCCAGATAATTTCGTGATCTTCTTGTTTTAACCCTTTCTCATCTGACAGCATTTCCAATTTAGTCTTGGTAGGTAATCCGTCGTATCTACCTAGGTGCTCTTCCATACTAATAGCATAGGTTTCACCTAATGCCATATTAAGGGCTTCATAGTGTATATCTTTAGTTTTTATAAGAACACCATCTAAATCAAATAAAATTAGTTTTATCATAATAATCATCCGCAAAATCTGTACATATTGCAAAGTGTGACTCATCCACCTCATCAACCCCCCACTCTGGTAAAACGCATACGGTATTCATAGATGCCCCAATCATTCTAGGATAGCACCAGATAAAGTTATGGCTAGTCAAAGTATAGTTATCCCCATCATGGTAGAAGTAATTAAGATCTGAATCTATTAAATAATTTAATGCTCCAAAATTCTTACAATGAATCCATAATTCTGTTTTACTTAGGAACTTAAAGTCTACCTTATACTTCGCGGAATCGTGCCCTAAATAAAAACCTCCGTCTATATACCTTAAATCAACTTCTACATCGTACCCGTTGACTATAGCTTCTTCAATATATTCAGGACTATTTTCTCTTTCTTTGTTGGGGCCATAAATATTACCCCTGTGTGCTATTATCTTCATCATTTTCTTATCTCTATAATATAAGTATCAGGATCATGATTCTTTCTAAGGTCGTGGTGAAATACCTTATAGGGTTCTATAGCTTTTAATAATTCTTTATATGCTGCATCGTTCCAATCGTTAGGGTGTTTCTTTAACCAAGGATGATTCTTTTCTTCATTACTCATTAAATCAAACGGCCAGACATCTTCTATGAAATATGAACCATCATCTGTCAAGTTAGGAAAGAAATTAATAAACGTTTTACGTTGAGCATCGTGTGTATGTAAACCATCATCTATTATAATATCAAATTTATAGTTGGGATGTATAACGTCTGTAGTACTATCACCCTTCAAGTACTCTACATTAGGATGTTTCAATATTCCTATATCTTCAGGTTTTACTCTTTGAAAAGTATCTATTCCCATTATTTTACATTTAGGGGCGTGAGCTACTATAGCTTCTATACTAGCTCCTTTGAATATACCTATCTCTAATAACTCGAACTCATCAAAGTAATTCCACATAGCGGGTTCGTATACTCTTGCATAGTCGTGTTTTAAACTTCCCTTGTCACACTTATATATATCGAACTGATCTTTTAATGTTAACATACCGTAGTTGATCTCTCTTGTCTAGTTTCTACTATAAACGGATAATATTCTTCTAAATCGGTGAACAGTTGTCTACATAGTGTAGCATCGTTGGGCCACACTCCTACACATTCAAATAAATCTATAGCTTTAGTGGCGGCCCAGGGTTGCATCATATATGCTGAATTTCCTGCTAAACCGTCGGGTCTATCATCTTTATAGTGTATTATTGTTTTTTGACGAACCCCTTCCCCCGCAAGTTGCATCTGGGCTCTCCAAGTACCACCTTGCGGTGTGCACCCGACAGGATTATTAATTTGGTAAATGCTTTTAAAATCTACATTTGGTAATTCGCGTACAAATATCGCATCATGTTCTAATATTAACATGGGTTCATCACTATGTTCACATTGTTTCCATAAAAAATAGTGCGACATTGAACACGCTTTCTTGGTTCTTAAATCCGCACAAGTATATGGAAATTGTACTAAATTTGTATTAGGACATATGCGCTTTCTATCATTACTAACTCCTGCCCATACCCAGTGTACATCCATATTAAGCATAAGTTCTTCTACTGTATATTTAGTTACAGCTTTAAACTTTTCAACTATTACCCCATATTTCTTACCCGAGTCAATGCATCGTTGACCTACTGTTTCTGAGTAATCATCGCCCTCAATTACTATTACTCTAGCTCTCATTGTATGTTTCTCTTATAGCTTGCTCAAAATCTGTAAATTCAAAAGAAAACTCTTCAATAAATCTGGAACCATCTATAGATTGAAATGGTATCTCAGGATAATTGCCGGGTTTCTTAACTATAATAGGTTCCACATCGTGATCCAAAGCTTTAGTTATACGTTCAGCTAAGGTCCATATAGACATGGATTGATTAGTGCTAAAATTGTACACACTATGCTTTGTATCCCTTGTAGCTAGTATATACATCATTTCAGCTACATCCCTAACATATATAAAATCTCTGGCTATATTTACTGCGTGTTCTTGTACAGGTACTCCCTTTCCGTTTTTTATATTTCGTATAGCTGCGGGCACTATTCGTGTGAATGAATAATCTCCCGCGCCAAATACATTTACAGGACGAACACTTATTATATCCATTTCTCTGTAATGTTTGCGATAAAAATCACAAACACTGGCGGCAACTACTTTAGAAAACTCATAAGGTGACCCCGGATTAAATATTGCCGTTTCGGGGGTAGGTACTACTTCCTGGTAACCATATACTTTATCTGTTTCTATTATTATACTCTTCTTTACTTTGGCATATCTTGCAGCTTCTAATACTGCTGCTGTACCTAAACCATTGGCTTTGATAGCATCAAAAGGTGCTAGGTCACAATCGGCTACTAAAGGTTTTCCTGCAAAGTGTATTACTACATC
>QNFK01000404.1 GCA_003645495.1 Gammaproteobacteria bacterium | reverse complement strand
CTGGCGGAGAACGAACATCAGGAGCGGTTGCGCGAGCAATACAAAGCCGATGGCGACATAGGCGATGATGAGGCGCAGCGCGTTGACGTATTGCGGTCTTTGCAAACGAGCAATCAGCTGGCGATCGAGCACAACAGTAAGAAGTTCTTCGCGCCGCAAAATATCAGTGAGCTTGCGGAGCTTGCAGAGCAACATCCTGCGGCGACCATTCTTGCGGGTGGTACTGATGTCGGGTTGTGGGTAACCAAGCAGCATCGTGAGCTGCAAGAGGTCATATACACCGGCAATGTGATGGAGATGCAAGCCGTATCCGTCTCCGCGACACATATCGAAATTGGCGCGGCTGTTTCGCTGACGGATGCGATGCAGGCAATCGTCACGCAATACCCGGCACTCGAGGAGCTCTTTTTGCGCTTTGCGTCACCGCCGATACGTAACGCCGCTACACTCGGCGGCAATATTGCGAACGGCTCACCCATCGGTGATTCGATGCCCGTGCTGCTGGTGCTGGACGCGAGCCTGGTGTTACGCAAGGGAACGAGTGTACGGCCAGTGCCACTCAGCAATTTTTATATCGATTATCAGCGCACTATCCTGCGTCCGGGTGAAATCATCGAGCAAATTTTGCTGCCATTGCCGTTTGCCGGCGAGCACGTTGCGTCTTACAAAGTATCCAAACGGTTTGACCAGGACATATCCGCGGTTTGCGGCGCGTACCGCCTCATCAAAAACGGTGATCGCGTCGGCGATATCAAGATCGCGTATGGCGGTATGGCCGCGATACCGAAACGCGCGGACAATTGCGAACAGGCGTTGTTTGGCAAGGAATGGTCCACAGCGGTTGTAGCAGAGGCGATAACTGCACTGGACAGTGATTTCAGGCCAATCTCGGACATGCGCTCCAGTGCGCAGTACCGGAAAATTGTTTGCGGCAACTTGCTAAAGCGTTTCCATGCCGAAACTGCTGGCGAAAAAAGTACGCGGGTCTATTCGTATGGGCGCTGAACCGGCAAAAACGAAACAGGACTCTACGGTCGTCGGCGCTGTCGGACAGTCTGTGCCACACGACAGCAGTACATTGCACGTAACGGGCAAGGCTACCTATACAGATGATATCGTCGAGCCGCAGGGTTTGTTGCATGTAGCGGTTGGCATGAGCAGCAGGCCGCACGCAACAATCACGAACATTGATCTGCAGGCGGTACTGGCAGCACCAGGTGTCGTTGATGTCATGACTGCAAACGATATACCCGGTGAGAACAATTTTGGTCCGGTTATCGCCGATGACCCGATTCTCGCGCCCGGCCTGGTTGAATACGTTGGCCAGGCCGTATTTGCCGTCGCTGCACTAACAGTCGACGAGGCGCGCAAAGCTGTGCTGCTGGCGAACATCGAGTATGCGGACCTGGAAGCAATACTTGAGCCACGCGACGCTATCGAAAAGAAATCCTTCGTACTACCGAGTGAGACACTGGAGCGCGGTGATTGCCGCAAGGCCATTGGTGATGCCGAGCATCGCCTGAAGGGCAACGTCAGCCTGGGCGGTCAGGACCAGTTTTATCTCGAAGGCCAGATTGCCATGGCGGAGCCGGCAGAGGATGGTGACCTGGTCGTCTACAGTTCGACGCAGCACCCGGGAGAGGTGCAGCACCGGATTGCCGGCGCTATAGGCAAACAGTCGAAAGACGTTGTCGTCGAATGCCGGCGTATGGGCGGCGCATTTGGTGGCAAGGAGAGTCAGCCGGCCCTTATCGCCTGTATCGTCAGTTTGATGGCGAATAAGACCGGGCGCGCCTGCAAATTGCGCCTTGATCGCGATGTCGACATGATCATGACCGGCAAGCGGCACGATTTCATCATCGGCTATGAGGTGGGCTTCGACAGCGATGGCAGGATCGAAGGTATCGACTTCATGTTTGCGTCGCGCTGCGGTATGTCGGCCGATCTCTCGGGTGCAATTAACGATCGCACCATGTTTCACTGCGACAACGCCTACTTTCTTGAAAACGTCAGGATTGTTTCGCATCGCTGTAAGACCAATACGGTCTCCAATACCGCATTTCGTGGCTTTGGCGGGCCGCAGGGCATGTTTGCGATTGAATATGTCATTGACGATATTGCCCGTTACCTGGACAAAGATGTGCTGGAGGTTCGCAAGTGCAATTTTTATGGCACAGATGAGCGCAACACCACGCACTACCAGCAGAAAATCAAGGATAACGTCATCGCCGAAATCGTTGATGACCTTGTGGACACAGCGGACTATCGGCAGCGTGTCGAAGAAATCAGGGAATTCAATCAAAATAGTGAAGTTCTCAAACGCGGCATAGCGCTGACGCCGGTGAAGTTCGGTATTTCTTTTACTGCGACACATCTCAATCAGGCCGGTGCGCTGTTACATGTTTATGCCGACGGCACCGTGCACCTGAATCATGGCGGTACCGAAATGGGCCAGGGCCTGTTTACTAAAGTAGCGCAAGTCGTCGCTAGTGAACTGCAGATCGATATCGATCAGATAAAAATTACGGCGTCCGATACCAGCAAGGTACCGAACGCTTCCGCAACAGCTGCATCAGCCGGATCGGACCTCAATGGCAAGGCAGCGCAAGCCGCAGCGCGAAAGATAAAGAAGCGTCTCATCCGTTTCGCGGCGAAACATTTTGCCGTGTCGAAAAAGGATGTGCAGTTCAGGAATAATGAGGTACATATTGCTGGTGAAAATGGCGGTAAGCGCATTACGTTCGCCGAAATGGCGCACCTCGCATGGCTTGCGCGAATATCGTTGTCAGCGACCGGCTTTTATCGCACGCCAAAAATCCATTACGACCGCACAACTTTCAGTGGCCGTCCGTTTTACTATTTCGCGTATGGCGCCGCCGTATCAGAGGTCATCGT
>QNFK01000403.1 GCA_003645495.1 Gammaproteobacteria bacterium | reverse complement strand
GGGTTGATCGCCGGAAATAATTCCATCATACGTAAATTCCCGCAAAATTTCCACGCGAATTTCTGCCGCATTTTGGGCGTCATCCTCGCTGACTTCCGCTACCTCTTCCTCAGGCTCGAACAGGATTCCCAGTTGCTCTCTTGGATCGAAGAAGGCCACCAGGAAAAAAACGATGCTTAGCACCAGGTAAGTGCGAAACGGTGGCATGTAACGTGCTCTGCGACCTTCAAGGTAATCGCGGGTGAGCTTTCCCGGGCGTGTTATCAGCGGAATCAGCGTTCGCCAGACTCGTGAGTCGAGTTCGAGCAGATCGCCAAATGCATCCCGCAGCAGCTCCCAGATACTGATGAGGCGGCTCCTGGAGCGTTGCCCACAGTTGCCACAATACTGGCCGCTGAGCGTGGTGCCGCAATTGAGGCAGCTTTCAAGTGGCTTCAGCGCACCATCAAGCATGTCCGCGCAATGCAATACCCGGCGACTCGCGCTGAACCTTCCGGCAAATCGCTCGTTAGCTGAGCGACGCATGACTTCCGCCGGCCCGGCCAGGTAGTTCTCCAGGTCTGCGTCGCTCTCAAGGTAGTAGTGAGTGACCCGTCGCGCCCGGCCCTGGTCGTCGTCTTCCGCGGAAAAAATATTGGCGCGAACGAAGCCGGGCAGCTGCAGCATCTCCTCGACATGATCTGTCAGCCAAACGTCAAGCTCGTCGATGATCTCGCGATCAACGCTGAGCGTGACTTCGTAGATCGGCCCTGCGTTTTCTGACATAAATCAGCTCGCTTTTATTTTTTCTTCTTGCTGGTTTTCTTTGCAGCCGCTTTTTTGCTGGCGGTTTTCTTTTTGCCGGCTTTCTTCTTTGTAGATTTGCCAGCTGTGATGCTTGCAGTGGGGGTCACCTCAACTACAGCTGGCGCGTCCGAATTCGTCCCGGTCCTGCTCAAATCATCTGCTGCAAAATCATCCACGGATAACAGGTAGGATACTTTGTCGTGATAGTCGCGCAACCGGGCCGTTTCTTTGGCATTAATCACCCCTGCCCTGGCTGCCTCATCGATTTGATGACCGATATAGTCCGATTTGATAAGACCTTCTTTTTTCGCCTGGCGTAATCTCATCTCCAGCGGCAAAAGTTGTTCAGACAAGACCAGTGCTTCCTGCAACAAACCAAGCGGATTACTCGGCATGAGTGTCGTGAATGCCTGCGCGCTCAGGCGGTCCCTTGAATCTCCTGCTTGTGTAATCAATTCCACAACTTTCTTGCCCAGGTCATCAGACGGTGAATAATAGGTGCGTCCGCGCGGGAATATGGTCCGTCGCAAAATGAACGCAACCGGACGATTGGGGAAGTTCCTAAGGAAGCTGTGCAGTTGCTCTTGCGCGTGATACATCAATGTTCTGATGGACCATTCAACGAGCGGCAGATCCGCGGCGCGCCGCCCCTGATTTTCAAAGTGCTTCAACACGGTCGATGCCAGGTACATGCAGCTCAGTACATCGCCAAGCCGCGCCGACAGCAGTTCTTTTATCTTAAGTTTGCCACCAAGTGTCAGCATGGCGAAGTCTGTAGCCAGCGCAAAAGCGGCGCTGTAACGATTAATATTCTGGTAGTAGCGGTGTGTCGGAGTATTCAGCGGCACTTTGCTGAATCTTGCGTGCGTGAGGGCGAGGAAAAACGACCTTGCAGCGTTACTGATCGCATAACCAATGTGAGAAAAAAGGGCGTCATCAAAATCGACCAGGCCGCGCTCGGTATCAGCATCCTGCGCCGCGTGTAGTTCACGCAACACGTAGGGATGGCAGCGCATTGCACCCTGGCCAAAAATAATCAGGCTGCGGGTAAGAATATTTGCGCCCTCAACTGTAATCGCAATCGGCGTTGCCATGTAACTGCGACCGATATAATTTTTCGGCCCCATCATGATGGCTTTGCCGCCATGCACGTCCATCGCATCGTTCGCTACCTTGCGACCCATTTCAGTGCAGTGATACTTGAGTATTGCCGAGGGTACCGCCGGTTTTTCTCCCTGATCGATCGCTCCGGCTGTTACGGAAACGGCTGCATTCATGATGTAGGTGTGTCCGGCAATTCGTGCCAGTGCCTCGCCGACACCTTCAAATTTTGCGACTGGCAAATTGAATTGTTTCCGTATCTGCGTGTAGGCGCCGGAGGCATAGGTGGCTGCCTGGCCGCCACCAGCGGCGATCGAGGGCAATGTAATTGCCCGGCCGACCGACAACAGCTCAACCAGCATCTTCCAGCCTTTGCCTGCCATCTCCGGGCCACCGATGATGCTGTCCAGTGGCACAAAAACGTCCTTGCCCGATGTCGGCCCATTCTGAAACGGGATGCTCAAGGGGTAGTGACGGCGGCCGATTTCCACGCCCGGCAAATCGGTTGGAATAAGGGCTGCTGTTATGCCGTATTCATCCTGGTCGCCAATCAGGTGTTTCGGGTCATAGAGTTTGAATGCCAGGCCCAATACGGTCGCAACCGGTGCGAGCGTAATGTAGCGCTTGTTCCAGTTCAGGAGGATGCCGGTCGTTTGCTTGCCGTTCCATAGTTGCTTGCAGACAACGCCGCTGTCGATCAATGCTGCGGCATCGGAGCCCGCTTGTGGCGAGGTCAGCGCAAAACAGGGAATCTCGTCGCCGGCAGCCAGCCGCGGCAGCCAGTGTTGCTTCTGCTCATCTGTGCCGTAATGCAGCAGCAGCTCCGCGGGGCCGAGCGAATTCGGCACACCAATCGTCGATGATGCCGTGGGACTGCGACTGGAAAGCCTGGCGATGACCATGGCATTGGCGTACGCAGAAAACTCCAGTCCGCCAAATTGTTTTGGAATGATCATCGCGAAGAACTTGTGCTTCTTGATGAACTGCCATGCTTCCGGGGGCATGTCGCCGCGTTCATGG
>QNFK01000402.1 GCA_003645495.1 Gammaproteobacteria bacterium | reverse complement strand
TGGCAAGATCCACTCAGCGCTGGCGCGCCAGCGCCTCACTAAGCTGGATACGACGGGCCAGCGGCCGTGCTGCGAGTGAAATAGCAAAAATTATCGCGCCCAGTACTCCGGCTGCGGAATAATTGCCACTGTCACTGACGCCGCCAAGCTGCGAGAAGAATTGCTCGCCGAGAATCGCAATAGTGGCCAGAGCAGCAAAAAATGCCGGCACCTGTAGTGGCAAAATCATGCTGCCCGCGCCGACAAATACGACCAGCAACCCACCAAGTCCGCTGGAAATACCGCCGCTGGCGTGCATTAGAATGACGATGGCAGCGATATCGACCGTGACTTGTGCCAGGGTTTGCGGCCCGACCGTCACCCAGCGCTGGCGTATCGCCAGCGCGGAAATAACCGCGAAAACGAGGTACCCGGCGGCGGTGGCTGAGAAAAGTGCCGGATAACGTTCGCCAAAGAAGCGCGGGTTGTCGCCGGCGAAGAACAATCCCAGCAGCACTACAGCCAGCACCATGCGAAATACATTGAGCGTACCCAGGACCCGCCAGGTCAGGTCCGACTCATCGACCCCGCCAGGCAGCAGGGAATCGACCCGCAATGATCGCGTATCTGTTAGTGCCTGAACCATAAGAATAGGTGGTGCCTTGCCAGCTCAGCGCAGATTGTAGTCCAAGAGTGCCTCTAACCCGAATTATTCGCCGATCACGGCCCGAGTCTCCGTATATTTTTGCGTCTGCCCCGGCTTTGCTACAAAATACGCCGTCGCAATTCGCCCGCTCGCCATAATCAGCCAGATTCCCGCAAAAGCCAAAGGCTTCCCAGGACAATAAGCAAATATGAATCTACACGAATACCAATCCAAAGAGTTATTCGCCGAATACGGCATCCCGGTACCGAAGGGTATTGCCGTGGAATCAGCAGATGCGGCAGTCGCGGCAGCCGAAAAACTGGGTGGCGACCTCTGGGTGGTCAAAGCACAGGTTCACGCCGGCGGTCGCGGCAAGGCAGGCGGCGTCAAGCTGGCGCGCAGCGCCGATGAGGTTCGCCAGTACGCGACGGACATGCTGGGTACGCAACTGGTAACACACCAGTCCGGCCCGGAGGGCCTGCCGGTTAATGTTGTTTATATCGAAGAGGGCTCGGAGATCGAGCGTGAGCTGTATCTCAGCATGCTGGTTGACCGCGAGGCGTCGCAAGTCGCATTTATCGCATCTGCGGCTGGTGGCATGGATATTGAGCAGGTTGCCGTGGAGTCGCCGGAGCAGATATTCACCGTGGTGATATCTCCGGATGCCGGGCTGCAGCCGTATCAGGCTCGTCAACTGGCGTTCGGCCTCGAGTTGAACAAGACACAAAGCCGCCAGTTTGCCGGCCTGATCCAGAACCTGTATCGCCTGTTTGAAGAATGTGATGCGAGCCTGGTTGAGGTGAACCCGCTGATCATCAACGGCGCCGGTGACGTCATTGCACTGGACGGGAAGATCAACATCGAAGATAACGCCCTGTATCGCCAGAAAAGACTGACGGAAATGCGTGATCCGACGCAGGAAGATGAGAAGGAACGGGAGGCGGCCGAACATGACCTGAGCTATGTATCGCTGGATGGCAACATAGCCTGCATGGTCAACGGCGCTGGCCTGGCGATGGCGACCATGGATCTGATCAAACTGCATGGTGGCGAGCCGGCTAACTTCCTCGACGTTGGCGGCGGCGCTACCAGCGAACGCGTCGCAAATGCTTTCAAACTAATTCTCTCCAATAAAAATGTCGCCGCGATCCTGGTCAATATCTTCGGCGGAATTGTTCGCTGTGATTTGATTGCCGAGGGCATCATCAGCGCGGTCAAGGAAGTTGGTGTCAGCGTTCCCGTCGTTGTGCGACTCGAAGGCACGAATGTCGATAAAGGGCGAGCATTGCTTGCCGACAGCGGACTGGACATCATCTCAGCCGAAAATCTAACCGATGCAGCGAAGAAAGCCGTCGCTGCAGCCAAGTAACGCAGCAGGAATTGCCGATATATGAGCATACTGGTCAATAAGAACAGCAAAATAGTTTGTCAGGGAATTACCGGCAATCAGGGTTCGTTTCACACCGAACAATGTATTGCATACGGAACCGATGTGGTCGCCGGCGTTACGCCTGGCCGTGGCGGTGAAACGCATTTGGACGTACCGGTTTACAACACGATGCGCGAAGCGGTCGCGGAAACCGGCGCCGATGTCAGCATGATCTATGTGCCGGCGCCGTTCGCCGCAGACGCAATTCTTGAAGCGGCCGATTCCGGCGTTGATCTGATCGTCTGTATTACAGAGGGCATACCGGTTCTCGATATGGTCAAGGTCAAATCTGCGATGCGCAGCAATGACTGCAGGCTGATCGGACCCAACTGCCCGGGAATCATCACGCCGGATGAGTGCAAGATCGGCATCATGCCGGGCTTTATCCACCAGAAAGGCAGGATCGGTGTAATTTCCCGGTCCGGCACACTGACTTACGAGGCCGTTTATCAAACCACGCAGAACGGTCTTGGCCAGAGCACCTGTGTTGGTATCGGTGGTGACCCGGTCCGCGGTATGGATTTCATTGATTGCCTTGAATTATTTGAGGCCGATCCTGAAACAGAAGGCGTCGTGATGGTTGGAGAGATAGGCGGAACCGATGAGGAAGCCGCTGCCGAATTCATCCAGTCAGAAGTTTCCAAGCCAGTGGTTGCCTATATTGCTGGTGTTACCGCACCAGCAGGCAAGCGTATGGGTCATGCAGGCGCTATTATTGCCGGAGGCAAGGGTACAGCGGCGGACAAATTCAAGGCACTGGATGCAGCTGGTGTTGCGACGGTGCGCTCACCGGCGGAACTTGGCAGCAAGATGTTGGAAATATTAGACCAGACTACTCATGAATCGCCGCGATGA
>QNFK01000401.1 GCA_003645495.1 Gammaproteobacteria bacterium | reverse complement strand
TTCATCGATATGACCGTCGATTTTGATTTCGATTTCTTCATGCTGGCGTCGCAGAAGATTCATCGGGGTGTGGTTGCCCGTCGTCACGATTTCGATTTCTTGCGGCAGCTTGGATTGGGCGAGGGCGCTCGTGACGGCCGTAGCCGTCAGCAGTACAAGCAATATCCTCAGCTTCGTCTGTTGCAATGTCCCTGACTCCGATTGTCCTTAGCTCAGATGCGCGCCTGAGAAATCGCCGATACCCGGATAATTGACCATACTTGAGTATGGTCGGTTCCACGCCGCACGCATCATATCAACAGAGGACCGGCGTAATGCAGGCGGGATTACACGTATTGTTCCGGTCCGCGAGATAATCGCTGCGATGGGCTGCCGGCCAGCACTGCTGGCATTGAGAAGAGACACAATACGCCGCTAACTTGTTATAAAGTAAGGAATTCGACCTCAAACACTAAATTGCCAGTTTCACCACAAGGAATTTTGTAATGAGCCTGATATCCGCGGACCAGACATTTCAACTGGCAACCGTCCTGGCTGGGCTTGCAGCATTTGGTTTCTGGACTGAAACGACGCAATTGGGTCGCAAGCTGTCCGGCGTACTGATCATCCTGTTCCTGGGCGTCGTGTTAGCAAATATCGGGCTTATCCCCCACAGCGCGCCCATGTACAGCACCGTAAGCTCGCTGCTGGTACCACTGGCGATTCCAATGCTGCTTTTCAAAGCCGATCTGAAACAGGTGATCGCGGAAATCGGCCCGATGTTCAAATCCTTTGTAGCGTCAGCTGGTGTGATCGCTTTTTCGATCATTCTGCTAACGTTGTTATTCGATTTTGGACCGTACGAGGCACAAGTCGCCGGTACTTTGACAGGCAGCTATATAGGCGGCTCCCTTAATTTTGTGGCGACAGCGCAGGCGGTCGAGTTCGCCGATCCAAATCACTATATCGGTGCCCTGACGGCGGACACAATCGGCGCTGTATTTTTCATGGGTGTGTTGATGTTGATGCCTGCCCTGGCATTTGTCCGCAGGGCTATGCCCTCACCTTATTTTTCTGTCGATAGTTCTGGCGGAGATTCAGAACCAGTGGTGCATGAGGAAGGTCCGGGAGTTCCCTTCAACATGATCGGTCTGGCGGCGGCGCTCGCCACCAGCCTGGCGATCTGTGCGCTGGGTCAACTGCTGGCGAAAATGCTTGGACAGGAAAACTACTTCATTCTCATCATTACCGTACTTGCGCTTGGTGTCGCGAATTTCGTGAAACCGCTGGTGCGTAACTTCAATGCGGAATTCGAAGTCGGCACATTCTTCATGTACATGTTCTTTGTCACCATTGGAGCCAGTGCTGATCTCGCGACTATTGCAGGAGCGGCCTTGCCTTACGTAGTTTTGATTTGCGCGTCTGTCTGCGTGTTTTTTGTACTGATAATAATCGTTGGCAAGCTACTAAAACTGGATCTCGCGGAACTCATGATCGCTGCTAATGCGTGCATTCTGGGCCCGGCGACGGCGGCGGCACTGGCGGCAGGACATGGTTGGAGGGACCTCGTCACACCAGGCATGCTGACGGGCATTCTCGGTTATGCGGTTGGCACCTTTATCGGTGTAGGCACGACGAATTTACTAACCTGGCTTCTTTGAATCGGCGACTGCTGCAAATGTCGCAGCTATGTGCGTTAGGGAACCTCTGATCTATTCGTGAACTCGTATCTTGTGTTCAAGATGTCCAGCTTCGGCGTTGCGAATCTTCGCAATAGCTAGCTATTACGGGCGATCCGCGCCTTGAATCTGGACATCTTGAACACAATCTACTTCGCCCAGAATAAATCAGAGGTTCCTTAGGTCAGGGTGTCGATTCTGCGGCTTCTTCGCCAAGGCTGTAATCCGCACTGTCCGTTCGATGAATCGCTTCATAAGCCAGCCGACCTTGCAGAATATCCACGGTCGCATGTAAGAGCATTGGTAACCAAATAGAACCAGACAACAGATAGAGTCCGGCGAACACGCCGCCGACAAGTATTATTTTCGGTAATTGCGACAGGCCCTGGTAGGCATGTGCAAGGCCGAAGCCGACTGTACTAACAAGTGCGGCAGCCCACAGCGGCATTACCAGGCTCAGGTACCAGATCAAAAAACCACGCCAAAGAATTTCTTCGACGATGCCAGCGGTAACTGATAGCAAATAAAAGCGCGTCAGCTCATTGCCATTCTGCGGAATTATCAGTGCAAGTTTGCCAAACTGTGCCCGAATTTCGGCAAGGCTCTTCTTGTCAGCACGCATTACCTGGCGAACCTGTACCAGCAAAAAAACAATGCCGGCCACGGTCAAACTCAACGCAATAAAAAACCAACGGTCAAGATGCAATTCGAAACCCAGCGACGACCAGGGTCTGGCGGTGTTAACCCAAATGAGCAGTACCGCGAAAAACAGAATCCAGTGATTCAGCATCGTGCTGTTGTACAAATGATTGCGATCGATGGGCGTGCCGGCCGCTGCGCGTTTTAGCAGGCGCCGGAAGCCAATGAAACCGGTTATCGGATAGATTACGGCGAAGACAATAACTAACAGATGATCGAACAGAAGCATAATTGTTTCCGAGCTCGTGAATATTTATAATAACGTGAATGAAAGTTTATTCACGTTTTTGTGAATAGTCAATTAAATTTTATTCTTGAGTAAAAACAGAGTGTTATAGTAATGAGCACATATGTCGTCAAGAGCCTGGAACAGGCTAAACTGTTAACCGACCCTTTCAAATCGAAGCTGCTGGAGCGTTTTGCCGGCAAACCGCTTACGACCAAGCAGGTTGCGGATCTTATGGGCGAAAAGGCGCCACGATTGTATCGACACGTGGACGCGTTGTTTGCAGCAGGGTTGCTGGAACTGGTCGAGGAAAAGCCCAAGCGCGGTACGGTCGAGC
>QNFK01000400.1 GCA_003645495.1 Gammaproteobacteria bacterium | reverse complement strand
GCAATTTTGGTCAATCAAATTACGGTGCCGCGAAAATGGGCGTGGTCGGGTTTATGAACACCCTGGCGATCGAGGGCCAGAAATATGGCATCAGGGTGAATTCACTGGCGCCTGTCGCCGCACCCCGCATGACTGAGGACCTGATGCCGGAAAACATGTTGTCATTATTGCAACCGGAAGCGGTAACACCCGCAGTAATATTCATGGCGAGCGAAGACGCACCAACGCGACAGATTATTGCCGCCGGCGCCGGAGTATTCGCAAAAGTCGTCATTCAGGAAACACCGGGCGTGTTTCTGGCAGAGTCTGATCGCGATGCCGAACACGTGGCCTCGGCCTGGCAGCAAATATCCGCAACCGAAGGGCAGGTAGAATTGCAGGCTGGTGGCGAACAAACCGTTAAATTTATGACTAAAGCAGCAAAAGAACTTGGCATTGATTTGTCCTAGCCCGGACTATTCATGAATCGCCGTGATGATTGCACCCCAAGAGTACTTCCTCGGCTTGTCTGGCGACAATCCTCACGGCGGGCAGAGATTTGTTTACACACGGGTTTTTCCGACCGAGCGGAATACCAGTGTGTATTCCCGAGAGAGGAAAAATTCGTGTGTAAACAAAGATCAAGCAAGGGCGCGAGCGCATTCGTGAATAGTCCGGGCTAGTGGTCTAACAAGGGGTCAAAAGTGAAAGAAGCAGTCATCGTATCAACCGCGCGTACTCCGATTGGCAAGGCGTATCGCGGAGCATTTAATAATACGGAAGCGCCGACACTGGCGGCGCATGCCATTCGACACGCCGTTGAGAAATCAGGCGTAGCCGTTGACGAAGTTGACGACGTCGTAATGGGTTGCGCTATGCAGCAGGGATCGAGCGGGCAAAACATCGCTCGGCAGGCGCTGCTTGCCGCCGGTCTGCCGGTTACTGGGGCGGGCATGAGTGTCGATCGTCAGTGCTCGTCCGGCATGATGGCAATTGCTATTGCCGCCAAGCAGGTGCTGGAAGACAACATGCAGGTAGTGATTGGCGGCGGTGTCGAGTCAGTCAGCCTGGTGCAGAACGAGCACATGAATCGCTATCGTGCGACAGACCCGAATGTCCTGGCTGCTGCTCCGGACCTTTATATGAGCATGCTCGAGACGGCTGAGGTCGTCGCCAACCGATACGGCATTACGCGTGAGCAAATGGACGAGTTCGGCCTGCAAAGCCAGCAACGTACTGCAGCTGCACAGGAAGCCGGTGCATTCGACGACGAGATCGTGCCGATTACCGCAAATATGGGTGTTATGGACAAGGAGACGAAAGAGATCTCCTTCCACGAAGTGACACTCGATAAAGATGAAGGCAACCGTCCCGGGACGACCATGGAGGGCCTGAGCGGTCTGAAAGTCGTTCTTGAAAACGGTCACGTTACTGCCGGTAACGCGAGTCAGTTGTCGGATGGCGCGTCAGCGGCGGTTGTAATGAACAGCAAGCTCGCTGAAAAACGTGGTTTGGAACCGCTTGGTATTTACCGCGGCATTGCGGTCGCCGGAACGGAGCCTGATGAAATGGGCATTGGTCCGGTTTATGCGGTACCAAAACTGCTGGAGCGGGCGGGCCTGTCGATGAATGACATCGGCCTTTGGGAGCTTAATGAGGCATTCGCCGTGCAGGTTTTGTATTGCCGCGACAAGCTGGGCATTCCGGACGAGCTCCTGAACGTCAACGGCGGTGCAATATCAATAGGACACCCGTACGGCATGTCCGGCGCCCGCCTGGTCGGTCACGCATTGATCGAAGGCAAACGGCGCAATGCGAAGTATGTTGTTTGCACGATGTGTATAGGTGGCGGCATGGGTGCTGCTGGTCTTTTCGAGGTCGTCTGACCCCTAGCCCGGACTATTTATGAATCGCCGCGATGATTGCGCAGAGAATTGTTTCCACACGGGATTTTCCGACCGAGCGGAATACCAGAGTGTATTCCAGAGGGAGGAAAATTCCGTGTGGAAACAAGGATCAAGCAAGGGCGCGAGCGCATTCGTGAATAGTCCGGGCTAGTTCTTTCAGGATTTGATTCCCATGTTACGGGTGCGCCAAAAGCTTGGTAAATATCGCATTCTTGGACGAATTGCGTCAGGCCCGCTTGCGGACGTGTACAAAGCCGCGGATACCATTCATAAAACGCGCGTTGCACTGAAAATTCCAAAGACGGCGCATGGCGCCAGCCACGAGGATTTTCTGCATGAGGTGCAGGTTGCGACCCGGCTGCAGCATCCCAACATTCTCACGGTGCAGGATGCGAGTTTTATCGATGGACATTTCGTTATCGCGATGGAACTGGGGACGGAGTCGCTCGCTGATCGCATTGCGCGTCGCATTTCAACAACGCATGCACTGGACCTCGCGGATCAGGCGCTTGCGGGGCTCGCTTATGCGCACGAAAAAAAGATCATCCATTGCGATATAAAACCGGAAAACTACATATTGTTTCCCGGCAATCGGCTGAAGCTGGCTGATTTTGGTTTTGCCAAGATAAGTTTACGCACTCTCAAGGCATCCGGCTCCGGCACGATTGACTACATTGCGCCGGAACAGGCGATGGGCCGGCCAAAATTCCAGTCAGATGTTTTTTCTGTCGGCCTGGTTTTGTACCGCCTGTTTTCCGGGAAGTTACCGGAGTGGCCGTTTAAATGGCCGATGGTTGGCCACGATAAATTGCAGGAACGCATACGTCCTGAAGTGGCCGAGATGCTGCGTAAGGCGATTCAGCTTGATCCGGCGGATCGTTACAAGAATGCGATCGAGATGTACGCCGCGTTCGAGAAGTTACAAAGTCGTGCGCGAAAGCAAAGACGGGCATCGAAACGCAATGGTAGCAAGAAAACGACGAAACCCGGTTCATCATAGCGACAAGTGCAGTGACGTGAGATTCAACGCCAGTTTCG
>QNFK01000399.1 GCA_003645495.1 Gammaproteobacteria bacterium | reverse complement strand
GTGGTTGGCGCAGTTTGAGGTTGTCGACCAGTTTCTTGAACCGCTAGCGGTCTTCTGCCAGATCGATCGAATCAGGTGAGGTACCGACAATCGGCGCGCCCGCCGCTGCAAGATCACGCGCAAGCTTCAGCGGCGTTTGCCCGCCATATTGCACAATGACGCCTTTCGGCTTTTCAATTTCGATAATCTCCATGACGTCCTCGAACGTCAGTGATTCGAAATACAATCGATCCGAGGTGTCGTAATCCGTCGATACGGTTTCCGGATTACAGTTGACCATGATGGTTTCGAAACCTTCTTCCCGCAAAGCCAACGCTGCATGCACACAACAGTAATCGAATTCGATGCCCTGGCCGATGCGATTTGGTCCGCCACCGAGAATCATAATTTTCGGATTATCCGTTGGCTCAGCTTCGCATTCTTCTTCGTAAGTCGAATACAGATACGCAGTAGAGGTCGCGAATTCTGCGGCGCAGGTATCCACGCGTTTGAATACCGGGCGCACACCGGACATCACACGGCGCTTACGAAAGAGTTCCTCAGGTTGTTTTATTAGTTTCGCAATTCGCGCATCAGAAAATCCCTTGCGTTTGAGCGCGCGAATTCTGTCCGCATCCAGCGAATCGAGACCGCCTTTCCTGATATCTTTTTCTTCATCAACAAGATCGGCGATTTGCACGAGGAACCACGGATCGATGCCAGTAAGCTTCGCGACATCGTCTAATGTGAATCCCTGGCGAAAAGCATCAGCCACATACCAGATCCGATCAGCGCCTGGAAGACGAAGCTCCTGGCGCAGATTGTCTTTTTCCACTTCGTCGACAGCGACGCCGGTAATCTCGTCCAGCCCGGTAACACCGATCTCGAGACCACGCAGCGCTTTCTGAAATGATTCCTGGAAAGTCCGGCCCATTGCCATGACTTCACCGACCGACTTCATTTGCGTGGTCAGCCGATCATTGGCCCCGGGGAATTTCTCGAAGGTAAAACGCGGAATTTTGGTAACTACGTAATCGATTGTCGGCTCAAATGAGGCCGGCGTAGCACCACCGGTAATATCATTACGGAGTTCATCGAGCGTATAACCAATTGCCAGTTTTGCGGCCACTTTCGCAATCGGAAAACCGGTCGCTTTGGATGCGAGCGCAGATGACCGTGATACGCGCGGATTCATCTCGATAACCAGCAGGCGACCGTCTTCGGGATTCACAGCGAACTGTACGTTTGAGCCACCTGTCTCAACGCCAATCTTGCGCAAGACATCGATGGACGCATCTCGCATACGTTGATATTCCTTGTCGGTCAGCGTTTGTGCCGGTGCGACAGTGATTGAATCGCCGGTGTGCACGCCCATTGGATCAAGATTTTCAATCGAACAAACAATGATGCAATTGTCATTCTTGTCCCTGACAACCTCCATCTCGAACTCTTTCCAGCCGATGACAGATTCTTCGATTAGCACTTCAGTGGTCGGCGACATTTCCAACCCGTGCGTGATGATGTCGCGGAATTCTTCCTGGTTGTAGGCGATACCACCGCCTGTGCCACCGAGCGTGAAAGAAGGCCGGATAATAGTGGGATAACCAACATTCTGCTGTTTCTCGATCGCCTCTTCCAACGAATGCGCGATCTCCGCTCTGGGCACTTCCAGGCCAATGTCGGTCATGGCTTCGCGAAACTTTTCGCGATCCTCAGCCATGTCAATCGCCTCGCGGGATGCCGCAATCAGCTCAACATTGTATTTTTCCAGAACGCCTTCCCGGACCAGGTCGAGGGCACAATTAAGACCCGTCTGGCCGCCCATCGTTGGCAGCAATGCGTCCGGTTTTTCCCTGGCGATGATTCGTTCTACCGTTCTCCAGTGCACCGGCTCTATATAGATTGCATCCGCGGTCTCCGGATCCGTCATGATCGTCGCTGGATTCGAATTGACCAGGATGACCCGGTAGCCTTCTTCCTTGAGCGCTTTGCAGGCCTGCGCGCCAGAATAGTCAAATTCACAGGCCTGGCCGATCACGATCGGGCCTGCACCTATGATCAGGACGCTTTGAATGTCTGTACGTTTTGGCATGTGTCTGTTTTTGAATCGGATTCTATATGATAATTTGCTTTAATTAACAATCTTAACTAACTGTTTAATAACCATTTATAATGCCTGCATCGATTGACTCGCATCGCGTTTATGTTCGTCCATCGCGCTGAGGAAGCGCTCGAACAATGGCAAGAGATCGTGCGGTCCGGGGCTCGCCTCCGGATGCCCCTGGAATCCAAATGCCGCTTTATCTTTCAGCGCAATACCCTGCAACGATCCGTCAAACAGGGATGTGTGAGTAACCTCAACGTTTTTCGGCAAGGATTTTTCATCGACCGCAAAACCGTGATTCTGACTCGTGATCATTACCTGTCCGGTTGCGCAGTCCTCGACCGGATGATTTGCCCCGTGGTGGCCAAATTTCATCTTCAGCGTTTTTGCGCCGGTTGCCAGTGCCAGCAACTGGTGGCCAAGGCAGATGCCGAATACGGGCACGTGCGACTCAAGAATTGTCTTGATCGCCGCAATCGCATAATCGCAAGGTTCAGGGTCACCTGGTCCGTTAGACAGAAAAACACCGTCCGGGGCGAGTGCCAGCACTTCAGACGCCGGTGTGGTTGCCGGTACGACCGTCATGCGGCAATCGAGGTCCGACAGAATCCGCAGTATGTTGCGTTTGATGCCGTAGTCGTAGACGACGACATGGTTGGGCGCGATACGGCGACTCATAATCCGGCCACTGCGACCAAAATCGCTGCCGTAACACCACTGATAGGTTTCTTCCGTTGTAACAAACCTGGCGAGATCCATTCCCGCGATGCCGGGGAATTTGTTGGCATGCTCAATGGCAACCTCGGGCTCGATATCACCCGTCATGATGCAACCCGACTGGGC
>QNFK01000398.1 GCA_003645495.1 Gammaproteobacteria bacterium | reverse complement strand
TTTTTGTAATCCGGCGTTCGACCGAACATACCGTTTGACCACGTTGCCCATTCATAAAACGACGCACCGCGTTTGACGACATCTTCCTGCGACCTGGGAATCATGTACGACATTGCATAACGATTACCGTCTTCCTCGTAGGTAATCGTGTCCTGGTACCTTTCGTCGAATTGCCGATCCATAAAACCGGCAAGTGTATGAGCGCCACGGCCAAGGCCCGCATGTGTAGTTACGTCCTTCACTTTTTCACCGTGAATCCAGACATCCCGGTCGTCCTGCAATCCTTCGAGAAATTGTTTGCCGTTGCGGATGCCGTTGCCCACCTGGGCGTCGTTAGTACTCATGATCGTTTACCTGCTCTGTGGTTGTTATGTTGATTATTCCTATGACGGTTGCTCGATTGAAGAAATTTGCTCCAACCCTGCGATAAGTGTGTCCCATGACTCCTGGTCAACAGAAGCGCGTAGCTCCGCATAAGCCTGGTCCACGCGTGGTCTTACTTCGCCTTCCAGCTTCTGACCTGCATCCGTGGCGTAGACGAATACGCTGCGCCTGTCGGTCGTAGAACGACGACGGTCGACCAATCCATTGCTGGTCAGCCGGTCGACGACACCAACCAGGCTGGGAGCCGGAATCAGCGTGAGATCCGACAGCTCACTATTCGTTATGCTTTCCTGCTCCCATAACACGCGTAAAACCCGCCATTGCTGCTCAGTGAGACCGAACTCATTGAAAATCTGGCGAAATCTCGGCATAACTGCATCCAGTGTTCGATACAGCATGATCGGCAAGGAGCGACTGAAGTCCTGCATTGCCATGTCAATTCACTTTAGTTAATATGTTAACTATTAATATATTAACTAAATGCAGGTCGTGTCAAGTCTGGCGAGAGCCCATTGATGGATGAGATGACAAAATTCAGGCAGTGCCTTGGCCAGTTCGCGACCGGCGTTACGGTCGTTAGCTGCCGCGACCAGGATGGCAAGTCCTGCGGGATCACTGCAAACAGCTTCAGCTCGGTATCGCTGGAGCCGCCGTTGGTCTTGTGGAATATAGCCAAAGTGTCGAATTCGCTCGGCGCCTACCTGAGCGCGGAGCACTTTGCGATCAACATACTGAGCAGCCAGCAGCAGTCGCTGGCGGCGCATTTCGCGAAATCAGAAAACGGTCTCTTCGATGACATCGTTAGTAAGGATTCGCAATATTCCGTGCCAATTCTCAGCAACACGCTTGCCCATCTCGAGTGCCGTACGCATGCAATCCATGACTGTGGCGATCATCACATCATTGTCGGCGAAGTGATTGACTTCAGGTTATCTGACAATGAGCCTTTGATTTTTTACGGCGGCAACTATACCGGCGTCAATAGCTGACCGGCACGAATAATTGCACCGTCACTCGCCCCTGACATGCGTGTCATACCAATCCAGATATCGCTGGTAACGATCGAAAACAAAACTCGGTCGGGATATTCCATGCGATTCGTCAGGATAAACAACCAGCTGCGTTTCAATTCCGCGCCGACGTAGCGCCTGGTACAACTGCTCGGAATTCTGGATCGGTACGTTCCAATCTTCCTTGCCACCCATCACAAGTGTCGGTGTCGTGATCTTGTCTATATCGTTAAACGGCGAAATTTTCTCCCAGGCTTCGCGATTCTCCCAGGGCAATCCCAGCTCTGCTTCCCACTGACGCTGATAGTGATCATGACCGTAATTCGCGACGTAGTTCACCTCGCTTGCACCTGTAATCGCGCCCGCAAATCGTTCTGATTTTGTAATGACGTAGTTTGTCAGGATGCCGCCGTACGACCAACCGCCGACGCCTAGCCGCTCCGGATCAGAGAATCCTTCACTTATCGCATAGTCGACAGCGGCGATGACGTCTTCGAAGTCCTTGACGCCCCATTCTGCAAAAAGCGCGGCCGAAAAATCCTGCCCATAGCCACTCGAACCCCTGGGGTTACTTATGACGACGACGTAGCCGTTCGCTGCCAGAAGCTGCGCATCCCTGTTAAACGAAAAATCGTATTGAGACACCGGCCCACCGTGAATTCGCAAGATAGTCGGATAGGTCTCATCAGCATCGTAATCGGGCGGCGTAAAAATAAATCCTTCAATTTCTGTGCCGTCGGCACTCGAAAATGTCACGTTGTGGACTTTCGCGAGTTTGATGCCGTCAAGTACCCCGGCATTCGTATGGGTCAGTTGTTCCATCGCGCCATCGCGCGAGAGAAATACATCACCTGGAATTTGTGGTGTACTAACACGCAACGCAATATCTCCGGATTGATGCAACGAGAATTCCCGAACACTTAGCTCGCCATCGATCAGGCGATGCACCTGGCCCGTCGCAAGATTGAACTGCGCCAAATGCCGCTCCGCGCTATCTTCAAGTACAAACAGTATGGTCCGGTCGTCCGGCGCGAATACCGGCGAACTGACGTTTCGATCCAGTGCAGCAGTCAGTACACGCTCTTCCCCGCCGGCAGCCGGAACAATCGCGAGATGCCTGGTGGCATACCAGATGAGATCAGGTTCAGTCACTGTAATATAGGTGATGTCATCGCCGTCGTTGCTCCATGAGGGAGCGTAGTCACTGCCCGGATTCTTCGTAACCAGGCGCGCTCCTCTCGATGCCGCATCACCCTCAGCTGATACCACCCAGATATCCCTGTTATCGTTGCTGTCTGGCTCTTCGGTCCGATTGCTGACGAACGCGATATCAGCACTGTCAGGACTCCAGGCAGGCTGGGAATCGTCGAAGTCGCCAAACGTCAATTGCAAGGGCGTCCCTTCGCGCTCCGCAACGACATAGAGATGCGTGCGGCTACGATCAAGGTAAGGCACGCCATCGCGCTTGAACTGCAGCCGGTCAACTACATACGGCAATGGTTTGGCCTCTTCGCCCGCCTCATCTGCGGCCTCTTTAGCCAGTTC
>QNFK01000397.1 GCA_003645495.1 Gammaproteobacteria bacterium | reverse complement strand
TACTTGTCGCCCCACCCCCTCAGGGCCGACGAGATCGTGGATTTGCTCTCGGTTGCGCGCTCAACCGTCAGCACAAGCATTCGTGAGCTGCAAAGTTATGGTCTCGTCAAGATGACTCACATGCTCGGTGATCGTCGTGACTATTTCGAATCGCTTAGTGATGTCTGGGATTTGTTTCGCGTCATCATCGAACAACGCAAGCAACGTGAACTCAACCCAACGCTTTCGATGTTGCGAGTGGTCGCGATTGAAGTCGTGGACGAAAAAGAGACGGACCCGATTACGAAAGAACGCATCAAGAATATGCTGCAGTTTGTTGAAACCACCAGCAACTGGTATGAAAAGATTCAGGCGATACCGACGTCCACGTTACAGAAAATAATGAAGCTCGGCGCTGGTATTACTAAATTCGTCAAGAAAGGCTAGCTAATTTATCAGGCTGGTTTCAGGCAACAACAAACAACCGGCAACATCTTCCACAGTTTCGTGTTCGAGCGTACGCATGAACCAGATTGATACGCCCGTACTTTTTTCCTCAGCACCGCCATGAACCGCCCCGGGTGGACGGTAAAAATAGCCTCCCGGCGAATAATTTTCTGTGACCGGCTCACCTTGCCAGCATTCGCTGGCCCGGTAGTTCCCGGAAACGAGATAACCTTCTTTGGTGACAGATGACTGGCGCCAGCTTTGCATCGCGATCGGATCGACTTTAAGCAGCCAGGTTCTGGCGCCACTACCCGGATCGGCCCGAAGCTCCTTAACCGACAAACCAATGTCACTCATTTCCGTCGAGACCGGTCGCCACTCGAGCAAATTGCTGCTTTGTATCAGGGGCGTCTGAATAACAGAAGACGGATTCATCTCGTCGACAAAATAAAGCAGGACAGCACCATCTCTCGTGCTCATCGACATACCCGTCGAACCTGACGGAATGTAAGCGTAACCACCTGCCTGCAATGCCAGATCACCCAGACGAATCTCACCTTCCAGGACAAAAAGTTCGACACTCATTCCCGGCGACGCACCGGTCGTAAATTGCCAGTCTGCTGGCAGCATAATTCGATTGCTCGAACGTCTTGTTGTTGGGTCGCCCGCAAGCGACTTGGCGCGAATACCGGGCATCCCGGCGATGAAAACATCGACCAATTCATCGACGTCGACAAAAGCCGGATACGGCAGTTGCGTCGGGCCAGCGGCGCAGCCGACAAGAAATAAAGAAAGGCCGAGGCAGGCAGAACGAATCAAACCATCGAAAATATTAGTCATAACGCATCCAGGCACAATCGATGCCATCAAGAAACATGTGAATAATCAGTCCGACTCCAATCAGTCGAAACTTCGGCAACATTGCCAGCACAACATATGCCGCTATTAAGGGGTACTGGTGCAATGGGTGAAAGCCGATACTACAGCGACCCGGATCATATATCGGATCGGCCAGCAGGTGATCCAGATCTATCAGCATCGTTGCGCACATGACCAGCCATGCCCGCATGAAATTCTCGCGCCAGGCAATCCTGGCTACTGCTGCCGGCACGAGCAGGTGCAGCAGCATATGGATCGCTGGCCGTAGCATCGGGAATTAACGTTTGACCATGCGAACAAATCCTGCCAGCAAGAATCCGAATGCCGCCAGCCCGACCATTTGCGCAATCCAGTGCGGGCCAAGCCATTCAGTACCAATACCATCAGGTTTTTTGTTCTGTACAAATGCCACCGCTGCAATGCCAACGCCAAGCAATCCCTCCCCACCGACGAAACCGCTCCCAAGGAGTACACCTCGCTCTCTGCGCTCCCCTGCCTCCGCTTTGGATTTCGCGCGCCGTTCAAACCAGCCGCGGAGTAATCCGCCAAGGAATAGTGGCGTCATCGTGGAGACCGGCAGATAGACACCAACCGCAAATGGTAACGACGGGATTTTAAACATTTCGCAAAGCAGCGCGATGCCGATGCCGATGCCGACAAAGCCCCAGGGAAGCTGTTGATCCAGGACACCCTCAATCACGACTTTCATCAGCATTGCCTGTGGCGCCGGTAGTTCCTGGCCACCGAAGCCGAACGTCTCGGCCAGCAGCAACACCGACAAACAAACAAACGTAGCCGATGTCAGCACACCGAACAGCTCACCAATCTGCTGCCGTCGCGGCGTCGCGCCCAGGAGATAACCCGTTTTCAGATCCTGTGATGTGTCACCAGCAATCGATGCCGCGATTGCGACAACGCAACCGACGGTCAATGCCGCTGCCTTGCCGGTGAGATCCGTCCAGCCCATGATCAGGAATATGCCGGAAGTGCCAAGCAGCGCAGCAATTGTCATGCCGCTGGTTGGGTTGCTCGTTACACCAACAAGTCCGACGATTCGTGACGCAACGGTCACAAAGAAAAATGCAAAAGTAACAATACAAAGGGCCGCAACAATACGTATGCCGAAGCCGCCAATATCTCCGAGTACCTGCGGCACAAAGGCGAGCACCAGAGCAACGGCGAATATTCCTATGCCAACAACCCTGAGCGGCAAATCGGAATCTGTCCTTTGCACCGGCGCAGCCACTTTGCTGGACATATCATCGCCAGCAACGTCCTCAACCCTGTGGCGCAATTCAGTGGTGCCCATGCGGAAACTTTGAATCATTATCGGCACACTGCGAATCAGGGTGATTATTCCGGCTGTAGCTACGGCGCCGGCACCTATATAACGCACATAACGTGTCCACATCTGGCCAGGTGTCATGTCCCGGATCAATGTGGTCACTTCCGGGAATACCGGTGACGTAAACGCATCGCCCCAGTATGCGATGGAGGGGATAATGATGATCCATGCCAGCAGGCCGCCCCCTACCATGATGGCGGCAATGCGCGGGCCGAGGATGTAACCAACGCCGAAAAGCGCTGGCGATAAATCCATACCAAGCTGCGCCTTCTTGATAAACGGCAGTGCCG
>QNFK01000396.1 GCA_003645495.1 Gammaproteobacteria bacterium | reverse complement strand
AGGTTGCCGCGCACGACACAACCGTGCTGTTGACGGGAGTCAGTGGCACCGGCAAAGAGGTGTTCGCGCAAGCTATTCATCGCATGAGCTCGCGTTCGAGCACGGGCTTAGAGGCGGTGAATTGCGCCGCGATTCCAGAACATCTCCTCGAGTCCGAATTGTTTGGCCACGTCAAGGGCGCCTTCACCGGCGCGACCGCCGACCGGTTGGGACTGGTGGCGGAGGCCGACGGCGGCACATTGCTGCTGGACGAAATCGGCGAGATGCCGATGCCGCTGCAAGCCACACTCCTGCGCTTCCTGGAAGGCGGGGAGATCCGCCGGGTCGGCGACGAGCGGAACCGTCACGTGGATATCCGCCTCATTGCGGCGACCGCCAAGTCCCTCGAAGCCGCCGTCCAGCAGAAGGAGTTTCGGGACGATCTGTATTATCGGTTGAACGTGGTCCACATTCACATCCCGCCACTGCGGGAGCGCCCCGAAGACGTCCCGGCGCTGGTGGCCCACTTTGCCCAATCCACCGCCCGTCGACTCAACCGTCAGGTCAGCATAACCCCGAAGGCCTTGGCCATGTTGACCGCACATCATTGGCCGGGAAACGTGCGTGAGTTGCGTAACGCCATCGAACGCGCCGCAGTACTCAGTGAAACCGGACGCCTGGACTGCAGCGACTTCGGCCTTCTCGCCAGCGCGGCGATTGATGGTCCCACGTTCGACCTAAATGGCAACGGCTCAGAAATGGCCCTCAAACCGCAGGTGGAAGCGCTGGAGAGGGCCGCCATTAGCAGGGGCCTCGCTGCCGCGGGCGGCAACCGCCGAGAAGCCGCCAAGTTGCTAGGTGTCAGCCTGAGGACTCTGTTCTACAAGCTCCGTCGTTATAACCTCGTCTGAGCCCTGAAGGCCTCGTTCGCGGAAGCATAGCTTCCGCGTAGATCCGCCCCCGTTCGCGCTTTGCCGATGCGGGGGTCTTTTGTGGCCCGCGGTATCGTCAGCCCATGCCGACCACAGTCGTGTTCTCATCATGCAGGAGGGCCGCCGCCCGCGGCTTCACCCTGATAGAAGTTCTGGTTGCGATATCAATGCTAGGATTCGGCCTCCTCTCGTTGGCGGGAGGGGTCACCATCGTCTCCCGGCTGGTCGACCGGGGTCGATCGTCCGGTCGTGTGGCGTTCGTCGCGCTGTCACAGCTCGAGACCCTGCGGCTCGTCACTCTTGCTTCGCCGGGGTTGTGCGGCGGTGGTTCCAGCGGATCGCTGGTCGCGGAAGACCTGACCGGATCGTGGACGGCTGCACGCACCGGGGCGTCACTCAGTGTGGTGGTAGAGATCACGGGGTGGCGTGGACGGACCTGGGCCATTGATACCGTGAGCACGGCTCTGCCATGCTGAAGCGGCACGGGTTCACCTTGGTCGAGGCCGTCGTGGCAGCTGTGCTGACCGCATTTGTCGGTGCGCTGCTGGTGTCTCTCCTGCTACGTGGGCAAGCGGTAGTCGCTTTCGAGCGAGAGCGGATGGAGGTACAACGCACTCTGAGAAGCGGAGCCTTGTTCGCGTCCTACGAATGGAGCGGTCTCACACCCGGTGGTGGCGACATCCTGGTCCTGGGCCGGTCAAACATGCAGTACCGTGGTCCTCGCGGCCTGGCCTTCTCCTGCACCGCGCGAGCGGATGCCATAACCGTCAGGCACGACCTGCGCTACGGGGTCCGCGCCTGGGTGGCTGGGAGGGACAGCTTCCTGGTGTACGCCGCGGGGGACTCAGTAGCCGGAACCTCGCCGCGGTGGGAACCACTCCCGCTCACGGGGGTCGTAGCCGGCGTCTGTCCCGACGGAAGTTCGGGCCTGGCGCTGCAGACGATCATGGATCCTGCGCGGTTGCCTTTGCACGAGGTACTCCCGGGTACCCCGGTCAGGCTGTTCGAGGCTATGGAATCCAGACTCTATCAGTCGCAAGGCGCCTGGTGGCTCGGGCTCAGGTCCCTCACGGGCGGCGGATCGATTCAGCCGGCCTTGGGACCGCTCACAGCCAACGGTTTCGAACTCCGATTTCGCGATCTGGCCGGTGTCCCCACCACCGATCCGGCTTTGGTTGTGGCCGTGACGGCCACCTTCAGGGCCTCAACAGCCCCGCCTGTCGTTCAGCCGTGGGGGCGTCGCCCGCCGGGGTCCACCGACAGCCTGGTAGTGGAATTGGTGAGCCGGAATGCCACGCCGGTGGCAACGGGTCCATGACCTCCAACCGTGTGGAGCGTGGTGTCGCCGTCCCCCTGGCACTGTTCGTCCTTGTCGTCCTGGGAGTGCTGCTCAGCTCCACCCTGTGGGCGGCCCACGTGGAGTCTCGCGCCGGCCGCCAAGCACTTCAGGCGCTCAAAGCCCGTCTCGCCGCCGACTTGGCTTGGCCCGACATCGTGGACCGTTTCGACTCGCTGGGGGTGTCCGCCATGGGCCTTGGCGACAGCCTTGTCGTCGGCTCGTGGCTAGGCCCAGGCGAGGTCACCACTGATGCGGTGGTGCATCGGTTGGGATCTGATTTTTTCCTGATCGATTCCGAAGGTCGAGCGGCCGTATCGCTGTCCCCGTCGGCACAGCCCGTGTTCAGGACTCAAGTTGTGGCACGCCTCGACTACGCGATCGATTCTGTCACCGGCCTCACAACTGCTTCTCTCAAGCCACTCCCGGCACCCTTCTGGAGTGGGCTTCCCAGGGCCCACTAGAGGGTGGTGGCAACCGGTAGCTCCCGACTGAGTTCCAGTTCCACTCCCCGGCGCCGGTGTCGGGCGGGACCTATTCTGCACGACTGCTTGCGAAAGCGCGGGAATGATGCCGCATTTTTGCATCCACCGCGCTCAGCGTGTTGTGCGTAAGTCCATTATCCACAATCGATTGCACTTCACACGCAGGTGCTGGCACATCGGTTGCTCCGTCTCGGTGCAAACGTATTCCCTT
>QNFK01000395.1 GCA_003645495.1 Gammaproteobacteria bacterium | reverse complement strand
GCCAGGCAGCGCTGTCACGCCACTGCCCGGAAAATAATGGTCTTGCTGACCGATTCGAGTTGTTCTACGGCAAGTTGGAACTTGCCAATGGCTATGTCGAACTAACGGATGCTGATGAGCAGCTGAACCGCTGTAAACGCGATCAGCAAATGCGTGGCGGGCAAGGATTGCCTGTGCCTGAAATTGATGAGAACCTGATCGCAGCGTTGCGTGCAGGATTACCGCCCTGCGCCGGTGTCGCCGTCGGTTTTGATCGGCTGTTTATGATTAATGAGGACACAGATAACATTCAATCCACCCGCTCTTTTACGCTAGGGAACCTCTGATCTATTCGTGAACTCGTATCTTGGGTCCAAAATATCCAGCTTCGGCGTTGCGAATCTTCGCAATGGCTAGCCATTACGGGCGATCCGCGCCTTGAATCTGAATATTTTGAATCCCAATCTACTTCGCCCAGAATAAATCAGAGGGTCCCTCGATTAGAACGACAGGAAAACGTGACCGTTAACTACAAATTGCTAACCAGGCAGCTCGAAGCGCTCGTCGAAGACGAAGCCGATTTGCTGGCGAACAGCGCCAACCTGGTCGGCCTGTTATTCGCTGAAATACCGGATATCAACTGGCTCGGAATTTACGTACTTCGTGGCAGTGAGCTGGTGCTCGGGCCCTTCCAGGGGAAACCTGCTTGCGTGCGTATCCCGCTTGGCCAGGGCGTCTGCGGAACCGCGGCACAGCGAATGGAATCACAGCTGGTTGCAGACGTAAATAATTTCAGTGGGCACATCAGCTGTGATCCGGCGTCGGTTTCAGAAGTGGTTGTGCCGTTGATTTCCGCGGGACAGGTTATTGGCGTTCTCGACGTCGACAGTCCGCTGCAAGGTCGGTTTAGTGCCGACGATCAACACGGCCTTGAATTGCTGTGCGAACGTTTCGTGCAGCTACTTGAGAATAAGCGAGCGGACCTGCAAAACTTTATTTGACGCGCGAAACGTAATCTCCGGATCGTGTATCCACACGTATCACTTCACCCTGCTCGACAAACAATGGCACGCGTACCACGGCGCCGGTTGAGAGAGTTGCCGGCTTTACGCCGCCACTGGCGGTATCCCCGCGAACGCCTGGATCCGTATCTACAATTTCAAGTTCGACAAAATTCGGTGGTGTAACCACAAGCGGCGAATTGTTCCAAAGCGTAATCTGGCAGTCGTCCTGCTCCTTCAACCATTTCCTGGCGTCACCTACCGCCTTTTCGTCTGCAGCGTATTGTTCAAACGTATCTGCAACCATGAAGTGCCAGAACTCCCCGTCTGCATACAGGTATTGCATGTCGGTATCCACCACATCGGCTGCTTCAACACTCTCGCCCGACTTGAAAGTTTTATCGACGACCTTGCCGGTCTTCAGATTCTTGATACGGACACGATTGAATGCCTGACCCTTGCCAGGTTTCACGAATTCGTTTTCCACAATAAAACAGGGATCCCCGTCAATAATTATGCGCAGTCCTGAACGAAACTCGTTGGTGTTGTAATTGGCCATTTTATTACCCGGACCGACAACGTAGTCGGCTAGCATTAATAGTTAACAGATGCCGGCAGACGACATAATCTGGCGGCGGCCGGAATGATACCCGTGATCGCCGCCCACGATAAGCTTTTGCCGAAAAAATAGCCGGAGCGAGCTCTGCCGCTGGCTAATTTCCCCGCCCCGGGGAGCTACTGCGTACCTGTTTATGGACAGATCGATCAATTTATTGATTCCTGTCACGGTTTTGATACGGCATGAGGGACTACACCCAGTCTGTTGTATAGACTCGATCGTGCTTTACAAAATATCAGACATTGGCCCGGACTAATCTCAAGGAACGCGATTTGAACGAGCGACACAGTATTTCGATAGCTGTTTTGTCCACGAACCAGGATGATGTGGAACTCGTGAACGGCACCCTCAGGGACGCCGGGCATGCCGCACATTGCCACTGGATAGAGAATCCTAATAAATTCGCCGACATTTTGCGCAATGAACATGTCGAGCTGATCATCCTCAACGGTGATGAATACTCGGATTCCATCAGGCAGGTTATCAAGCAAAAAGACGCTTTTGTTCCGGAAGTGCCGGTTATCGCTGTGTGCGATTCGGTAGACGAAAACTCCATTCTTGAGGCGATGAACGACGGTGCCTGCGATCTTGTCTCGACCGAGAAGAAAGCGCGACTGCAGGCGGTGGTTACCAGGGAATTGCGTGCATTTCGTGTTGAACGCGCGCTTAACTCCACACTCAATTCCGCGACCGAATATCGCAAACAGCTTAATGCTTTTATGCAGGGCTCCAACAGCCCGATCGCCTACATTCAGGAAGGCATTGTCATTGAAGTCAACCAGTCCTGGCTCGATCTTTTTCAGGCTAAAGAAAAAGAGGAAGTGCTGGGACTGCCACTGATGGACAATTTTCTCGATGAGTCTCAGGCGGCGATCAAAGGCGCAATCATTGCGACCACCCAGGGCAAGTGGCAGCCGGGCGAGCAGCTGATCGTCAAGTCCCGTGTGGGAGAAGGCGATGCGGCAACCCTGGAACTTGGTTTTCAACTTACCGACTTTGACGACGGACCCTACGTGCAAATTCGCATTACGCCACCGGCGTGGAAACCTGAAGAACCGACAAAACTTGTACATGAAGCACTGAAACGCGACCCGACAACGTTGTTATTTCACCGGGCACAATTTGTCGAACGCATTACCAAGCGTCTCAAGCGCAAGCCGAAGTCAGGTCTGCACGCACTGGTCTACATTAAACCGGATGATTTTTCCGAAGTTTCCAGCCGCGTCGGCTTTCTTGATACAGAAGAAGTACTGGCCCAGTTTGCCGAGGAAATGCGTAAGAGAATGCATCCGCGCGATGTTGCCGGGCGCTTTGAAGGAACCGTCCTGATGGCTCTGCTTGAGCGT
>QNFK01000394.1 GCA_003645495.1 Gammaproteobacteria bacterium | reverse complement strand
GCCGGACTCTCAGGCGCAAATAGTGATAGACAATTTAACCCTGGCGTATGGCGATTTCGTTATACAGACAGATCTCAATTTCACCGTAAACCGTGGCGATATCTTCATCATTATGGGTGGTTCCGGTTGTGGCAAAAGCACGCTGTTGAAATCTATGATTGGCTTGAAAAGCCCGGATAAAGGCGATGTTCTTTACGACGGTACATCGTTCTGGGCGTCTGATGACCTGCAACGAGAGACCATGAAACGCAAGTTTGGTACGACCTTCCAGGCGGGCGCATTATGGAGCTCAATGACACTGGCTGAAAATATCGGGCTGGCACTTAAGCAATACACCGACCTGAGCGACGCAGGGATTCGTGATGTGGCGGCGTACAAATTGATGCTGGTCGGGCTCGCCGGTTTTGAAGACTATTACCCAAACGAAATATCAGGCGGCATGATGAAGCGGGCCGGCCTCGCTCGTGCCATGGCACTGGATCCCGAGATTCTGTTTTTTGACGAGCCCTCGGCCGGTCTCGACCCAATCAGTGCAAAACTGCTGGATGATCTGATCCTGGAACTGCGTGACAGCCTGGGCACAACCATTGTGGTTGTAACGCATGAGCTGGCGAGTATCTTCGCAATAGGTAACAATTCGGTTTTTCTGGACCCTGTCACCCGAACACAGCTGGCGACTGGTGATCCCAGGGAGCTACGGGACAATCACGAGAACCTGGTGGTTCGCAATTTCCTGCAACGGGGCATGGCGGAGACGACTACAGCATGAGTAAACAGGCCAACCCCACTGTAATCGGCGCGTTTGTTGTTGGCGGCGTCGTGTTGATCGCTACCGCCTTCGCATTATTTGGCGGTTCGCAACTGTTTGCGCAGAAGAACCGTTACGTAGCGCTCTTCGACGAGCCGACCAATGGATTGCGGGTGGGTGCAAATGTATTACTCAACGGCGTCCGCGTTGGTTACGTGTCCGGTATCGATTTGATCATCGACGACGTCAATTTTGCTACCGATACACTGGTCGTGCTGGAATTACGCCCCGAATCTATTAAAACGAAAAGTGGCCAGACTCTTGGCGACGATTTAACCACCAGGCTGGATCATGAAACGTTGATCAACAAGGCTGGACTGCGTGCCGCGCTGGAGATCGAAAGTTTCGTGACCGGTCAGTTGCGTGTGGAGTTGCAACTACGGCCGGAAACACCGGCGGTGATGCGTGCTGTTGACCCGCTGTATCCGGAAATTCCGACCATTACCTCAAATATCCAGGAGCTGCTGAACGAAGTGCAGTCCTGGTTCGCAGACGTTCGGGAGAATGTGGATATTGGCGGTCTCAGTCAGCGTCTCAGCAATGTCCTCCAGGCGCTCGACGATCTGGCCCGGTCCGAGGATCTGCATCAAACACTGGCTGGAATCAATCAGCTGATCAACGATGCAGATACACAGCAGCTTGCCGGACAACTAAAGGTGACACTCGACGAATTGCTCACAGCATCGGCCGCTGCCGGTAGATTGTTCGACAATGCCAACGAGGGCGTCGATATGCTGGTCACCAACCTGGCGCCCGTCCTCGAGCGACTGGCTGCGGCGCTCGAGGAGGCGGAGCAGACCCTCAGCGTGGCTAAGTCACAGTTAAAAGGTGACTCTGAACAACTGTACCGGTTGGGTGAGACGCTCGACGAGCTCGAACGGGCAGCCCGGTCGGTACGTGAGTTCTTCGACTACCTGGAACGCAATCCGGAGTCGATGTTGCGCGGCAAGTCAGAATAATGGAATGAACAATATGATTCGAAAAAGTCCGTATGTCGTTATGTTGGCGGTGTTGATGTTTGCAGGCTGCGGTACGTCGCCGCCCGTTCATTACTACGGGCTGGATACCATCGACATTGTCTACACGCAGGATACGGAAGGTTCACCTGTTCTTGTATTGGGGCCATTTCGGATGCCGGAGTATCTGAACCGGTCGCAAATGGTTACGCGCGGGTCCGGTGCCGAGATGATCGTGAATGATGGGACTCGCTGGGCCGAACCCCTGGACGATTCAATTCACCGCATACTCGCCAGCAATTTGGATAGTTTACTGGAGTCGATGATAGTGGTGGCGTATCCAGCGACTACATTGCTGGAGGTCGACTATCGCCTTGTAGGGCGCATTGACCGTTTCAGTTCCGGGCAAGACGGCCAGATCATTCTCGAAACGCAGTGGGGAGCGGCCGATATTGAGGGCGGCATGCTGGTGGCGCCAAGGCGCAGCCGCTACGAATCGCAAGCCGCAGTACCGGGCGATCCAGGCTCCATTGCACTAGCGATGAGCGATGCACTGGCGCAGTTCAGCCGTGACATCGCGAGTGAACTTGAGTCGGGCGGATTCGAGCAAACTGACTGATCTACATGGGTGGCCCACGCTATAGCCCAAAGTTACCCAATGAGACGATTAGCGGCAGATTCCACGCCCATACGGAAGGCAGATGGCCGCGCTGGCGCACCGTACCATGGGCTGTAAGATGAGATATCACAAGGCGTCAAGTAACGCTGCACGTGGTTTTTGACTAATAATCGGCTGCCAAATCTATGCGCGCTTATCTAAACGAATTATTAAAAAGTAAAGTGATCAATGGCTGGAACCTGTTCTGGCTGATTACAGCACCCATATCCATAGCGATTGTGCTCACCATGACCCGGGTTGACCTGTCCAGCGCCAAAGGTGTCTCTTCGATGATTCAGCTTTCTGTACGCTGTGCGGTGCCATGGTTGTTTCTGGCTTTTGCTGCATCCTCGTTGCAGGTGGTATTTCCCGGAACGTTCAGTCGCTGGCTATTGCGCAATCGAAAAATAATCGGGCTTTGTTTTGCGGCAGCCATGGCCTGGCAGTTAACGTTTATTTTGTGGCTGGTCGGCATACACACAGAGTATTACGTCAACGATGTTTATGTTCTAAGCGACGTCGT
>QNFK01000393.1 GCA_003645495.1 Gammaproteobacteria bacterium | reverse complement strand
TGATGAGTCGGGCTGCAGACGAAGCCGTAGTAATTCTGCCAGCCCATCGGAAACGCCATGTGTTTCGGCGCGAGATCGAGGGAACCGTCTGCATCCCTGGTGCCTACAAGTACCAGCGGGGCGACCATAAAACAGCGGTCCCAGACCGGTTGGCTGGCGTCCAGTGTGACCAGGTGTTCGGGGCTTGGCAGCTTGCTCATGACAATTCCTTTGGCACACAAAACGCGTGCGAACTATCCTGATTTCAAGTTACTCGTGTGCCGGAATTACTAGAATACGTAAATGCCGAGAATTCCAGAGCCCAGTGCTTATTTCCCTGCCGCTACTGCTGACGCTTGAACAAAAGGCCGCCTTTGATGACGACGTCAACCTGTTGCAGAGCTGAGATGTCGGCAAGCGGATCGCCACGCACGGCGATCAGGTCGCCATAGCGGCCAGCAGTAATCGAGCCAACGTCGGCGTCCCAACCGATGAAACGCGCCGCTAACGATGTGGCCGCCTTAATGGCATCCATAGGTGTCATGCCACGTCTGATCATGACTACAAACTGCTTTGCGTTGTCTCCGTGTGGGTATACAGCAGAGTCTGTGCCGTAAATTATTGGCACGCCCGCTTCATATGCTCTTGTGAAAACCTGGCGTTGTGCTTCGGTCGTTTCATCATTTTTCCTGATGAATTCTTCCGGCCAGCCCTGCTCACGTCCGGCTGTCGCGATGTAGGAACCGTTGTAGACATCCATCGAGAAGGCAACCTGTTTTTGCGCAGCCAATTCGATCGCTTCGTCATCCGCGAGGGAAGCGTGTTCGATTGAGTCCGCGCCAGCATTTATCGCATCCTTGATTGACTGTGCACCGTGGGCATGAGCCGTAACTTTGATGCCAGCCGCATGTCCCACATCGACAACAGCTTTGATTTCTTCCTCTGTCATCTCCTGGGAGCCGGGAACGCCGCCGTATGCGAGCACCGCATCCTGATGCAATAACTTTGAGCACGTCAGCACCACCGGCAACGGCTTCCTCTGCTTTGCGACGAAATCCTTCGGGGCCACGCGTTACGCCCAGACGAACACGCTCGGGAATTTCGCTCTCGTCGATACCTGGTATGACCAGGTCGCCACCACCAGCGGGAATCGTCAGGTAAAATCCTGCCGTCTGCACTCTTGGGCCAACAAGTTCGCCGCCGTTAATCCGGTCGCGCAAATCGCGCCCGGACCATCCTCCGTAAGCACCAAGATTACGCACGGTTGTAAATCCAGCCGCTAATGTGACCGCTGCATTGGCGCGCGATATTTCTCTTTCGAGTTCGATGCTCCTGGTGTAATAAATACTAAGGTCCGCGGTCTCATCTGAACGATCGGTAAGATGGGTGTGCGTATCGATAAGGCCTGGCAGGCAGGTGTAGTTGGAAAGGTCCAGGACCGGAACCGCATACCTGTCATCAGCCGACGCGTTACGAACGAACATGATACGACCATCAATGATGCCAACTGCGCGGTCTGACTGCGGCTCATCACTGACGCCATCAATCAGGGATCCGCAATGCACGACAAGACTGCCGCTGTCCGGGAAATAGGGTGTTTTCGTAATTTCCTGGGCGCCTGCAGTAACCGGCAGCAGGCACATTGCTACAAGCTGCAAAGAGAAAATACGTAATGTCATTGTTTTCAATTTGAAACCCCCTTTCCCAAAAACCTGCCTGATCGTAATAAATCAGACTATCAAAGGTGCCAGATTCGGATTCGCTCCTCGATGACGTCTGTTTCTCCGGGCTCGCAATAACGTTGGTGCTATCAGCCGCTAAGTTCAGGCATTGCCTTACAGCGTCTGGACGATCAAGTCTGATCTATTACACCTGAGTCTTGCTCAGCAACAAGTTGGCGACCCAGCTCCAGAGCTACATCTGCAAATTCCTCAACGTCAGTAAAACGGGTGCGCCAGTTCGAAAAAGCCGGTCGGAATACCGTTCGTGGCCCGATCTTTGATGTGCCAACAAGAAAGCGACCGTCTGCCAGTACAGCCTCGCCAAGTTTTTCGTTTAATTCATCCAGTTCTTCATCCCCTAGGTCACCGGGGTTGTAACGAAAGGCAACAATGTTCAGTTGCGGATCGTTCATTAGTTCGAGCTGTGCAATCTTGTCTACCTGGGCCGCAAAATGCTGTGCGAGATCCAGGCAGTGCTCAACAATTCTCCGCTGGCCCTCGAGCCCGTATGCTTTCAGCGTCGCCCACACGGCGAAGCTTCGTGCGCGGCGTGAACTCTCGGGACCGATTGCACCAAATGTCGGGCGATCGTGATCAAAATCGGCCAGGTAGTCCGCCGAATAGTGAAAGGCGCGCGCCATCAGGCCGTAGTCACGAACGAAGGCATAGCCGGAATCGTAAGGAACGTTCAACCACTTGTGCCCGTCGACCGTAACGGAATCTGCTCTTTCGACACCTTCAACAAAATGTGCCGTGCGTGGCGAGATTCTCGCGAAAAGACCAAATGCGCCATCCACATGTACCCAGCAGTTGTGCTGGCGCGCCAGGTCCATCATTTCGTTGACCGGGTCAAATTCCCCGGCATTAACTTCGCCTGCGTTAATGATCATCAAGGCAGGTTTACCATCGAGCGCGACCAACGCCTTCTCCATGGCTTCGAGATCGACCCGACCAAAATCATCACGGCAAAACTTTTGCACATTCGCCCGGCCAATACCCTGTACGGCCATTACCTTGAGTGTGCTGGCATGGACAAACCCGGAAGTCAGCACAGGCATCTGTGGCATGCCGGAGAGGCCGGTTTCGGATACATCAATGCCGAGTTCTTCGCTCCACCATTGACGTGCTGATGTCAGGCAGACGAAGTTAGCCATCGTTGCGCCCGTGACCATGACGCCTTGCCATTCGACAGGCAGGCCAAACATTTCCTTGAGCCAGTCCAGCGCCTGCGATTCCATTTGTACGCCGACCG
>QNFK01000392.1 GCA_003645495.1 Gammaproteobacteria bacterium | reverse complement strand
TTCTCCTTGGCCTTTCCTGCTAGTGCAGGCAGAAGGACCTTGAGCCGACGCCGCGCATGAAACATACGCGTTTTAACCGTGTTGATCGGGCAACAGGCGATGTCCGCAATCTCCCGACAGGAGAAACCACTGAAGTACGTTAATTCCACGACCTGCCTGTGATCGGGGCTCAGATGCATGAGTGCCGCCCGGATCCAGTCCGTGTCTTGCGGTGGCTCGCCCGCGCGTAAATTGTCATCGTCACTGCGATCCAACGGTGCCTGGTAACGCCCTTCCGATCGTATTGCCGTCATCGCTTTTCGATAAGCGATACCAAACACCCAGGTTGACACGGCAGACTGGCCGCGAAATTTGCGAGCATCTTTCCACACGACGAACATCACGTCGTCTACCACTTCCTCTACCGTTGCCAGATTCGGCAGCAATCGGCGAAGATATCCAAAGAGTCGCGGCTGATAGAGCCGATATATATCAGCAAAGGCACGCCGATCACCACGGCCGACACGAACGAGCAGTGCAAGGTCTATGGCGTTTTGTGCATCCCTCATAGCGGTCCCAATCTCGATGTGAGCCCTTCTATTATAAGTCTCCGCAGACCGTCCGAAGGTTCATTTTGAAGCCTTTTTATAAGGAGTTATGACAACATTGAACCAATTCGCCATTTCCAGCGACTAACCAAGAAAGCAGCTATTAATACTAGGTAACAGCCTGATTCGCATTGCGATCAGCGCGAGGGAGCCATCATGAAAAAGACACTTTGCTCGACAATTGCCATGCTGACGATGTCAGTACTCCTCAGTGCCTGCGGCGGCGGTGGTAGTGGCGGTGGCGGTGGCGGTGGTGGCGGCGGGGGTGGTGGCGGTACCACTCCGGCACAGAGTCCCGGCGGCATCTGGGGCGCGCTGTTCTCGACCACGACTGCGGCCAATGTCGTCACCGGCTTCGAAACCGTGAGCGGCGGCAATTTTGGCGTGGGTACTGCGCCACACAGCGCGACGTTTGCAGGCGGCATCGCCGAAACCCGGGGAGTACCGGGGTTCTATGCTGACGGCATCAACTCATGGCACATTTCCACTTCCGCTACCATTACATTCGAGACACCGGTCAGCACGCTGTCCTATTTCAGTCGGACGGTCACCGACGGTGACGTGTCTACGATCGTATTTAGGGACGCCGCCGGCGCGATGATAGACATGGACGTTTCACCCGATGCTAATACGCCTCTTCTGTACTCAATCGACACGGCGGGCGGGCTCCCGATTTCCTCGGTGGACGTTACCGTGACGACCGGCGAAATTGTTATCGATCTACTGACATTCGGTTATGCGGGATTCGTGGAATCAAATGGTGAGATTTTTTGCCTGGTTGCCGAGACGGCGGAGTTTGTATGTGTAACGAGTGACGGTCTCGGTGACGTCGATGCGAGCGCTCAAGGTATGCTGCAGATCACGAATGGAACCGCGGTGTCGGGTAACGGCACGCTGCATGCCTTGCCCTTGCCCGGGCTCACGCTCGGTAATGGAGCCACCGTTGCGGCGTTGTCCATATCGGCGGGCACGGTCAGCGAAGGCGCCACGCGTGGCTTTACCGTGGATGCAGCTGGCGGAACAGCAACGGTTGCAATGACGCCCGATCCCGATGAATCCTATGATCGTGCCAGCGCTCTGACGACTGTCGCCGCGGTCTACGCTTCTTTCGACCTCTTCGGCGATTCGTCATCGCTTGTCATTGACGATATGGGTGTAATTTCTGGTGCATCAAACGAATTGTGTGTATTGAGCGGCCAGGTTTCGATTATCGATGCCACATTCAATGCTTACGACGTGACATTGGACCTGGCAAATTGTACGGGCACCAGAGCTGGTTTCGACGGTACGTACAACGGCTTGGGATTCACGGGGGACGATATTGGAACGGACGACGTGTTTATATTCATCGTCTTCAATGCCGACCACACATTAGGCGGCGAAGCAAAGAAATAGTCATGCGTCGCAACCTGCACGCTTACTTTTCGTGCAGTTTGGCCGTGTCGTAAGGGTTGAATCCAATCGACGCTTTGCTATCCGACGAAGTCTGATCGTCAAGACTCAGATTTGGAATAGTGATGTCATGCTCACCGGCTTGCACATGTGGCAACGTCGCGTCATCCACGAGGTCCTGCATGTCTTTTGGCAGACCGAGGTCGTCTTTGTCAGGCGGTGAAACCTCGGGACTGCCCGGTGCATCGGCAGGGTTGTCGGTACTTGAACGAGACAATTTCGCGGCCATCCAGCCGAAAATTTGTTTCATAGGTACGTTCCTCTCGAAACCGTGAAATGTGGCGAACGGGCCGAAAGATACGATAAATCAACCAGTCGGACAATAAATTAGATCGAGTCTATATTTGTTGTTTGACGTTCCCGTGACACACTACAGAGCCATCAAATGGCGCCGGCAAAAGCATGGACCCGGATTTTGTCATCCTCAATATCGCGGTTTTTGCTGCCGCCGCATTGCAATCGGCAACGGGCATTGGATTCGGCGTTATTGCCGGCCCCATCCTGCTGATCTTTCTAAACGACGGTTCCGCCATTCAGACCAGCATCCTCCTGAATCTCCTCATTGCCTTAATATTGACGCCCTCGCTGTGGCAAAAGGCAGATCGACCGTTGCTGGCCAGACTTTTAATTGGACTGGCCGTCGGATCTCCTGTCGGCCTGTTAATTTTTCTAAATATGAATATTGTTTTTCTCAAGGCGTTTGCCGGCCTTGCCATTGCATATACATTGTTCGCATTGCTTCGCAAGAACCGTGCGCCATCCCGCGCACCACAGCTGGCAAACAGGAATGCCGAGCAAATATCCATCGGCATCGTGGCGGGAATAATGGGCGCTAGTCTCGCCATGCCGGGCCCTGTTCCGGCTGCGTGGATGTCTTCCAGGGGTTTCGGCAAGGAGACGATACGAGCCACTATCCTGGTGGTGTTT
>QNFK01000391.1 GCA_003645495.1 Gammaproteobacteria bacterium | reverse complement strand
GTTAGACCCGGCGCAGGATGCGCCATTTTAAGAAAACGATTAAACATGGAGGTTATCGTTATGCGCGAACTTAATAAGATGGAGTTGGAGTTTGTTTCTGGTGGGCACGGCGTTTGCACACCAAATGATTTTGGTGGCATCACAGATACAGGCGGATTCGGAAGAGATCTGATCAATATTTACGAGGGATTGGTAGCAGCTACGTCACATGTTATTGAGCGGGTAGCCAACGCACTTTGAGCTGTGTCGAATGACGGGTCGGAGTGGCTAGTCTGCTCCGGCCCTAACGTACCCAACTATCCATATCGCAAGAGAAAGGCACGCGAGTCCGGCTACCGTTGCGAGCAATCCTACAAATATCGTCTCTATGGTCGGTTCTTCGGGTGTCCAGGAGCCGTGGAGACATTCCCAATCGATGACAGTCAAGAGGTTGTATGTACTATGCGAAATAATCGGTGCCCACAGCGTCCTATATCTAAGCATCTGAATGGCCGCAAACAGCCCGAATACGAATACATTTGGAATCGCAGATGGTTCATGTAAGACAGCAAACAAAACGGCGGATAGAACAACTGCAGTCCGTGGTCCTTTTTGTGACAATGATCCGAGTATCAAGCCTCTATTGATGATTTCTTCGTCGAGTGGTGTGAGGATCGACATCACAAAAACAGACAAAAGAAATACGTCTTGAGGAGGGCAGGCAATGTAGAACGATAAATCGATGCCACTTCCCGCTTCAGCTGTGTTCAGCCAGCCAAACGAGCCCGCCGCAAAAATACTTGCCCACCACCCAAGGCGCAATGCGACAGCCAGAACGACGGACGCAATAATCAATTTTGGCCATGACTTTGGGCTTCTAAATAACTTTCGCAGGAAACTCCTGTTACTCCACAGGATAGGCCACATCAAAATCAGCAGGATTGCTGGTACGACCAGATAACTCAGGTGCTTTGCGACCGTCGCGTCGATGCCAGATTCCAATAATTCGATTTGCCAGAAACTGCGTGCGAACAGTGCCGCAACCTGAAACAACATGATCACAACAATTGATGTGCGAATTAGGGGTTTAGCGCTTTGCACCATGGCTGGATCCAAATCGAAATCTGCCGAAGGATCTTATGTTGGTGGCAATATTTGGCCAGTGGTATTTCCGGGAGAACTGCCGAAATTCGTGTTTTGTCTGCTTAGATAAGTACGAAATCTTCCTTGAAACGAACCGAGCAATCGGGGCAGGCGAAATCGTCTGGCAGGGATTCGAAAGGCGTGCCGGGCGGATAGCCCTCGTGCAGGTCGCCCGCGTCTTCGTTAAACGAATATCCACATTCCGGACATTTGTATTCGCTCATTGTATTAATCCTGGGCTATGCCCGAATTGAGTGGATCTGCCGATTGCCCGTACTTTTTAAAGATCGCGTTACGCTTGTCCGGATCAATGTTGATCTTCGTAAGATCCCCTTTGATATGTTCAAGCTCAAGCAATCTTTTGTCCATCACGCGGAACCATAGCCAGGGAACATAGGCGAGAAGGTAGGCACCGAAATATCCATTGGGCAACGACGGTAAGTCCTCGAAATGCCTGAGTGACTGATAACGTCGCAACGGGTGTGCATGGTGATCTGAATGTCTTTGCAACTGAAATAAAACCAGGTTGCTGTAAATATGATTGCTGTTCCATGAGTGATAAGGCTGGCAGCGTTCATAACGACCATTTTTGTCCTTGAGTCGCAGCAACCCATAGTGCTCAACATAGTTCGCGCTGGTTAATTGCCACCAGGCGAAAACATTGTGTATCGCCAGGAAGGGAATCATCTTCCAGCCAAAGGTGAACAGCAAACCGACCTGGAGGACTAGCGATATCGCTTGTGATTGCAGAATCTGATTGTTGCGACTCCAAACCGATTTACCACGCCGTTCCAGACGATCTTTCTCGATCGACCAGGCGCGTTTGTATGCGCCAGGGATTTCACGCAATGCGAACTTGTAAATGTTTTCGCCCATTCGCGCGCTTGCCGGATCTTCAGGCGTTGATACGTCGCGATGATGACCGCGATTGTGTTCGATCCAGAAATGGCCATAGACGGGTACCGCAAGCACAATTTTGGCAAGCGTCCGTTCCAGGCTGGATTTTTTGTGGCCGAGTTCATGACCCGTATTGATGCCAAGTCCGCTGGTAATACCAGTTACAACGGCGAAGCCCACGAATGCCCACCAACTGAGTGTCTGCGTACCTGCCCACCAGGCAGCGGCAATTAAAGTTACAAAATGTAACGGTACAATCAGGTACGTCAGGATCCGGTAGTACTTGTCGCGATCAAGTTGCAGCACAACTTCCGGTGGCGGATTGTTTGTGTCTTCGCCAAGAACCCAGTCTTGCAGTGGCCCAACCACATAACCGAGAAACAGCGGCAACAACAGCCATCCCTCATTACCAGTAAGCGAATGCAGCCACATCCCGAGGATCGGCTGCAACGGGTACAGTACTGACATGCTCCACAGCCAGCGTTTTCGGTCGACATAATATATGGCTTCGCCACTTTTCAGGGCAGCCGTATAACCTTTCATATTTGCATCCGTAGCAACTTGCCTGCCGCCATTATGTGCCAATAGGCGCCACCTTCCAATGATTCGTGACGAAAACACGGAACCTGGTTCCGCAGCAAAAGTAGTGCTGTGACACGTTTGCAGCTATCCGGGTGTCGAAAACAGTTACAGAATATAGTCCGCGCGGATTACCCGATCTGAAAATGTTCAGCGAATCAATTCGATAGCTAGCTGGCACATAAATTGCTTTCTTATTAGGTAGCGAAGGCGACGATTATTGGCGCGAGGCAACGGCTATAAATTGGTGCTATGGTTTGAGAGAGTAACGCGGCGGATGCTGCGCGAATTGACATAAACCAGTGGTCATCCAAGAACAACAATCAACAGAACGACTGGTCCAATTACCTAAGGATAGGGGAAAAAATTGAGCGACAT
>QNFK01000390.1 GCA_003645495.1 Gammaproteobacteria bacterium | reverse complement strand
TGAGTGCCGCGCTCGCGGGACTGTTGCTAACTTTCTGAGAACCTGATCTTGACAAAACGCCCAATCATTATTGACTGCGATCCGGGCCAGGATGATGCTATCGCGCTGTTGCTCGCAATGTCATCGCCTGATGAACTTGACATTCTCGGCATCACTGCTGTCGCCGGCAACGTACCTCTCGAGCTAACGGCAAGAAATTCGTGTCAGATTCGAGACATCGGTGCCCGTGACGACATTCCAGTATTCGCGGGCTGTGCGCAGCCAATGCAACGAGATCTGGTGACCGCCGAATATGTGCATGGCGTTACGGGCATCGACGGAATCGATATTGTTGAACCGAAACTACCGTTAGAAGAGATGCATGCCGTTGATTTCATTATAGAAACCTTGCATGCAGCCGATGATGATTCCGTCACTATCGTGCCAATCGGCCCGCTGACAAATATTGGCACGGCTATAAAAAGAGACCCCGCAATTCTCACGAAAGTGAGAGAAATAGTCATCATGGGTGGGGCCATGCGAGAGGGTGGTAATCGAACGCCTTCCGCCGAGTTCAATATCATCGTTGACCCACACGCTGCGGACATCGTATTTCGCTGTGGTCGACCCATCACCGTAATGGGTCTTGATGTCACGTACCAGGTGCTGGCAACACCGCAACGCATAGATCGCATCAGGGACCTTGATAACGAGGCCGCGCGTGCAACGGCAGGAATGCTTGAATTCTATAGTCGTCATGACTCAGTCAAGTTCGCTTCAGTCGGGGCGCCGTTACATGATCCGTGTACGATTGCTTACCTGCTGCAGCCGGAATTATTTCAAGGCAAACAGTGCAACATTAGTATCGAAACGAGTTCTGAATTGACCATGGGTCATACGGCAGTCGATTTCTGGCACACGACCGATTTTCCGAAAAACGCTATGTGGATGCATGCTGTCGATGCAGACGGTTTTTATGAATTACTTACCGAGCGGCTGAGCAGGTTCGGCGATGGCTGAGCCACATTCGATTGTTGTCGTTGGCTCGGTGAACCTGGACTTTGTTGCGACTGTCGAAAAGTTGCCCGTCGCTGGGGAAACAGTCTCCGGCGCAGAACTGAATCGCTTTCCCGGTGGCAAGGGCGCCAATCAAGCGCTTGCAGCGCGGCGCCTCGGTGCTAATGTCTCGCTGGTTGCGAGAGTCGGCGATGATACGAATGCGGACGAGGCGCTTGCGTTATTGTCTGCAGGCGAAGTCGATTTGGCTGCGTGTGATCGTGACACGACGATTCCAACCGGCGTTGCGTTAATCGCGGTTTCTGCCGATGGAGAGAATCAAATAGTCGTTGCGCCGGGTGCCAATCGATATCTGCAACCGGAGATGCTTAACCTTCCCGATGTCGATGCACTGATTTGCCAGTTGGAGGTGCCTGTAAAGACGTTGTTGCATGCCGCGGCAACGTTCAGTGGATTTTTCTGCGTAAATCTTGCGCCTGCTATGGATGTTCCGGATGCGCTGATTGAGCGCGCAGACTTGCTGGTCGTGAATGAAACTGAAGCGGAGTTTTATGGCGCTGCGTTGACCAGGTGCGATGGTTTGCTTGCCACAACGTTCGGTGCCGCGGGCGCAGAGCTGAGCAAGGGCGGTGAGACGATCGCGAAAGCGAAGTCGCCGGTAATCGATGCGCTTGATACGACGGGGGCGGGTGATACTTTCACTGCAGCGTTAACGGTTGCACTTCTCGATGGCATGGAAGCACAGGCGGCGCTGGAGTTTGCTTGTGCGGCAGGTGCGGCGGCGGCGACCAAACAAGGGGCGCAGCCGTCGCTACCGTTCCGAGCAGATGTTGAAGCGTTGATAGATAAGCTGTAGGAGCCCGTCCCGACGGGCGACAAACATTTAAGGGCATGTTGAAAACATGCCCTTAAATGTTTGCAAAGCATCAACCAACCAATACCGCCCAAAAAATCGCCCGTCAGGACGGGCTCCTACAAAATGTTCGCACGTATCGGGGCTATTCGCGGCGTCTTTGTAAGCATGCATCGCCATGCCGTGGGAATATGTACGTTCAGTGAGACAGCCGCTCCCACAGATTACTACAAACTGTAGGAGCGGCTTTAGCCGCGAATAGGGATGACTTACATGATGATTAACACTACGCCAGCCGAAACGACGCCGGCAACAATTCCTCAATCGTGTGCCTCTCAATCCCGCCATCATCCCCAATAAGCAGAACCTGCGTATCCCCACCAGCAAACTCAAGAATTTTCTGACGGCACCCTCCGCACGGCGTACAGGCTTCTATTTCATCCTTTCCACCAACCGCCGCAATAGCAACAATCTTTTTACCACCGGCTGAGACCATCGAACCAATCGCATTCGCCTCTGCACAGATGCTTTCCGGAAACGCCGCATTCTCTACATTACATCCGCTGTGCAATCGCCCGTTTTCATCGAGCAGCGCAGCACCAACCCGGTAACCGGAGTAGGGCGCATGCCCATGTAGTCGAATCGTTTTCGCTGCATCAATGAGAGCCTGTTCATCGATTGTGTTGCCGGATGAAGCCACTCAGGCGTCCTTTCTCATTGGATTGTTCGGATGCGTCGTCCAGTTGGCTTTTTCTTTTCTGATCGCCTCTCCGGTGCGCGGATCAACGCCCTCAGTCAGTTGATGCATCGTAATGCAACCTTCAACGGGGCAGACGCTTACGCACAGGTTGCAGCCAACACATTCCTCATCGATGATTTCGAAGCGGCGCTCACCATCTACGCTGTTTGTAATTGCCTGGTGCGAGGTGTCTTCGCAGACAACATGGCAGCGCCCGCACTTGATGCACAGGTCCTGGTCGATGACGGCCTTCTCAATATGGTTCAGGTTCAGGTATTGCCAGTCGGTAACACTCGGCACAGCTTTACCGATCAGTTCGTTGACACCAGACAGGCCCTTTTCATCGAGGAAATTGCTCAGCCCATCAGTCAGGTCGTCAATAATCTTGAAAC
>QNFK01000389.1 GCA_003645495.1 Gammaproteobacteria bacterium | reverse complement strand
GTTAATGCCGGGGGCATTTGCTCTTAGCGTCGTCGCACCTACCGCAACACCGGTGACGAGAACCTGCGCAGATGTTTCACCCACGCCCACCGTCACTGTAGCCGGCACAGTCGCGATACCGGTGTCATCGGTACTGAGACTGAATGTTAGTCCGCCTACAGGCGCGGGAGCGGAGATTTGCAGCGTAATGTTTTGTGTACCCGACTCGATAATAGATATGCCTGCCGGGGAAAAATTGGAGTCGACGGTAACGTTAGCGACCCTGATATCGGGTGCAAACCCAGTTGCTGTTCCGGTTATCTGCACCGATCCGATCAAAACACCGGTAATTTGCGGATTCGCGGCGGGAACCTGCAATCCTTCTGGAATAAATACGCTAGTTGTAACCGTCGCAATAGCCGGATCGCTGCTGGTAAAGTTTATTGTCAACCCACCTGCAGGCGCGGGCTGACCAAGACTGGTCGGCAAACTGACACTTTGTCCTGGCGCTACATCCGGTATCAAGCCAAAGTTAATGAGATTGGTACTGGTGACAAATATATCCTCGACTGCATCGCTATAACCCGTTGCAGAAGCAGTCAATGGCGTGGTGCCGATGGTTAAACCATCAAGATCAAAAGAATTAGTCGTTGAGCCTGCCGGAATAAAGACACTGGCTGGATTAACGGTTGCAATCGCTGCATTACCGGTCGCGAGATTAACCGTTACACCACCAACCGGCGCCGGTTGGTCGAGATCGATGCTGGCACTGGCACTGCGGCCGACACCGATAAATGGGCTCAGCAAATCGATAGTCATTCTACGGAGGCTCACATTGACCTGGCTAGTGTCAGGATCAAAACCGCCAGCAGATGCGGTGATGGTTGGCGATCCTGCTGCACTACCGGTGGTTAGCGTAAAAGAGGTGCTACTACTACCCGGTGGAATGGTGACCGTAGCCGGCACCGTTGCAGCCGAAGTGTCATCGCTGGCCAGATCGATTATCTGACCACCAACACCTGCGATGGTATTGATAGCGACATTCATATTGGCGGTTTCCAATGTCTGCAGGTTCAACACGGCGGGCGACAGGGTTATTTCGTCGAGTGCCGCAGTCACCGTAAATGGCAATGCATTGGAAGGACCTTGCGGCGACAAGGCTGAAATAGTGGTAGCGCCGACTGCCGCCAATGCCGAAACAGTTACATTCGCCACGACCGAGGTATCACTGACACTAACAATACTACTGCTGATCTCCGGGCCTGCCGAAACTACCGCGGTTACGTTGGCGAGGTTGGTTCCGGTGAGGATGACGTCGAAATTGCTGCCCTGTTCACCCGTATCCGGGGAAATCGAACTCAATGCAGGGATTGCAGCTGGCAGTACGCTGAAGTCGTCACTGGCGCTGCCACCCGGGGTGGTAACCGTCACGCTGCGAATGCCCGGTGTCGCGGTAGGGTCGATAACAAATTGAACGTCGCGTAGTGCGTCGTTACCGGTGCCCAGATCCACAACCGTTACACCGATACCGTCAATACTCATAGCGGTGATATCGGTTAATCCGCTGCCCTGAATCTGCGCATTGACCGTGGCTCCCTGAGCGCCGTTATCCGGCACAATATTGTTGATTATCGGCGCCTTGTGCAACACGGTGAACGGTACGCTAACGTTGCCGCCCAGCGTGGTTAATCCGAGCGTGGTCAAACCGGCTGCCGCCAGAGGGTCGAGCGTGATGTTCGCCGTGACCGAGGTGTCACTGGTGCTGACGATTGCGCCAACGATGGCTGGATTATCCGAAGTCACCGCAAACGCGGTTACCAACTCGTTACCGGTGAATACGACCGCAAAGTTAGTACCCTGGACGCCATCGTTCGGGGATAGATTCGTGATCGCCGGCAACGGGAAATTCTGCGTGGTAAAGCTGGCGACAAACTCACCGGTCAAACCGTTGCCGGCCAGGTCACGCATGCCGTTAGCGCGGATGTGAATGGTGTAAGTCTTGTTGAAATCCAGTACGTTATCCGGCGTGAACGAGAACCCGCTGTTGGCGACCGCCGCGAGGGTTCCGGGAACCACGGAACCTTCCAGCGAGAAATTGAAATCATTTATCGTCGCCGGATCGATCGGCTCGTCGAAGTCAACCTGAATGACGATGTTGCGCGCAACGTTAATCGCGCCATTCAACGGTAATACCGATGAAACCAGGGGCAGGACGTTGTCGTGAACGGTTACCAGCGGATCGTTATTGGTATCAACGGTTACGACCGGCGAAGCATTGGCCGAGGCATCGGTTGCCTGCACCGAGAAATTATTCGTCGCATTTAGATTCAATGGTACCGAAACACTGAAAAGTCCCGCTGCCGAGGCAGCGGTATTTTTCACGATTGCGCCGCCGGTGACGGTTACGGTACTGCTTGCTTCCGCCTGCCCGCTAACCTGCACCGCCGACAAGTTGGTGATCGTGGGTACCGGGTTGACCGACGGTGCTGCCGGCGCCAGGGTATCCGGTGGAATGGTCTGGAAGCTCAGCAATTGCACGCCGTTGGGGGGAGTTTGCAGCGGGTTACCACAGATATCTCGCAATCCGTCGGTGAGACGAATATGGACCGTCACATCCTCGGCAAAATTACCGACCGGATCATAGGTGAGCCTACGGTTCAGATTGCTGAATACACCATTACCCGCGATCGGGATTCCGCCGCTGATTTCACCACCGACCTCCAAAGCGTTCTCATATACACTGAATGAACTATTGGTCAGATCTCCGGGGATAAAGGCGAAGCTTGCCGGGTTCATGCGGTTGGTGAAATTCAACACGATAGACTGATTAAGCGGCCTGTCGATCGAACCGTTCGGGGGTGCGCCCATACTCGCGACCGGCGCATTGAGACCGGCACAGGTCTGGGCCGTGTTGAATGTCCAGGTAAAGTTCGAAACCATTTCCGCGCCCGAGGCGTCACTTCAGACGCCGCCGGGACCACCGACCAGGGTGGCGCGATAGGTGG
>QNFK01000388.1 GCA_003645495.1 Gammaproteobacteria bacterium | reverse complement strand
CTTGAGACCGCGTTCCAGGTGCATGAATCCATGGGCAGTTATCTTGGTGGCGGACGTCTGGAGCTAACAGGCGAAAACGTGACCGAATGTACCGGGGGCGCCCGCGGACTAACCGATGGCGATCTGGCCCGGGCGTCACAATCGAGCGTCGATCCGCGCCGTAATTACGAACAGGCAATGGAAGTCGCCATGTGTATTGCCGGCGTCGCTCAGGCGAAAGGGTCTTCCAGGTAAGCCTTCAGGTCCTTCCAGGCCACTTCAGTATCAATTGCGAGCGATTCACCGGGGGCCAGGCCAGCAACGCTCCACGGGCCGATACGGTGGCGGATCAGGCGCAAGGTAGGTAATCCAACAGCCGCTGTCATTCGCCGCACCTGCCGGTTGCGACCTTCGGTGATGGCAAGATCAATCCAGCTGGTCGGTATGCTGCGTCGTTCCCTGATAGGCGGCACTCTTTCCCAAAGCCCATTGGGGTCTGTAATCGTTGCTGCTTTGATAGCGCTGGCGGGGCCATCTTTCAGAGCCACGCCCGTGGTGAGTTCTCCCAGTTGCTTGTCCCTGGCCGAACCCTCGACCTGTGCCCAGTAATGCTTGGCCAGCTTGCTCCGTGGCTGGCTGATCCTGGCCTGTAACTGACCATCATCAGTGAGCAGCAGCAATCCTTCGCTATCAAAGTCGAGGCGACCGGCCGGATACACGTCGGCTATATTGATATGGTCAGCCAGTGTCTCGCGACCCTGGTCGTCTTTGAACTGGCACAGAACGCGATTGGGTTTGTTGAGGAGAATCAGCGGCATGGCAGGCGTGCAGCATAACAGGGCAGGTTGTGCATTGCGGCTGGCCAGCCGCGCGCGTAACATTCCGCGCCGCAGGTCGATACTCGATCATCAGCAATAATTTAAATTAAGAAACAATCATAAAGCACGGTTTTATAACAGAATTATGCCAGTCAAGAATCACGACCTTGAGATCACTACCAGCATCAGTCCGTCTTATACGGAAATTCTGAGCGATGACGCGCTCGCATTTGTCGGCGCGTTAAGCAGGGAGTTTGGCCCGCGCGTTGCCGAATTGCTGGATAAGCGACAAGATCGGCAGAAAGAAATCGACGCGGGTCAGATGCCCGACTTTCTGCCACCTCGCGCAGAGGTTCAGGACCCGGCCTGGCAGGTTTGCGACATACCAGCGGACCTGACAGACAGGCGTGTCGAGATTACCGGTCCCACCGACTGCAAAATGATCATCAATGCGCTGAATTCGGGCGCCAAAGTCTTTATGGCGGATTGCGAGGACTCGCTGACGCCAACGTGGGATAACGTCATCCAGGGGCAGATTAATCTGCGGGATGCCGTTAATCGGGACATTGAACTCGAAGCGAACGGCAAGCATTACTCACTCAATGATCAGATTGCGACGCTGATCGTGCGCCCGCGCGGCTGGCACCTGCCCGAGAAACACATTCTGCAGGATGGCGAGCCCATTCCCGGTGCGTTTGTCGACTTCGGTCTGTACCTCTTGCATAACGCTGCTGAACTCCAAAAGCGCGGTAGCGGACCGTATTTCTATCTGCCAAAACTCGAATCACATCTTGAAGCCAGGCTTTGGAGCGATGTTTTCAAATTTGCGGAAGAATCTGGCGTGGTTGAGCCCGGTGAAATCAAGGTCACGGTGCTTATCGAAACAATCCTGGCAGCTTTCGAGCTTGAAGAAATTCTTTTCGAGCTGCGTGAGCACATCGTCGGCCAGAACTGCGGACGCTGGGACTACATCTTCAGCTTCATCAAGAAATTCAGTCGATTTCCTGAGTTCGTACTACCGGACCGCAGCGAAGTCACTATGACGACGCATTTCCTGCGTTCATATTCCAGGCTCGTTATCAAAACCTGCCACAAACGTGGCGCCTATGCGATGGGCGGCATGGCAGCGCAAATACCGGTCAAGAACGATGACCGTGCCAACAAACTGGCTATGGCCAAAGTTCGCGCTGACAAGGAACGCGAGGTTCACGACGGGCACGACGGCACCTGGGTCGCGCATCCGGCGCTGGTGCCACTGGCTATGGAAATATTCGATGAGCACATGCCCGGGCCAAATCAGCTTGACCGAAAGCTTGATGACGTAGACGTGAGCGCAGCGGATCTCCTGCAGGTAGTGCGCGGCAAGATTACCGAAGCTGGTCTGCGCGAGAACATCAACATCGGCATCCAGTACATGGCGGCATGGCTGGGTGGAAACGGTTGCGTACCGATTAACGGCTTGATGGAGGATGCGGCGACCGCAGAAATATCCAGGGCACAGGTGTGGCAGTGGGTGCATCACGCCACCGGCATTCTGGATGAAGGACGCAACATCACTTACGAATTGTTCCAGGCCTTGCTAAAGGAGGAACTGGACAAGTTAAAAGAACAATTTGGCGAAACAAACTTTGCAAATGGTCATTTCGAACATGCAGCGAAATTGTTCGACGAGATTATTGCGAACGAAGAGTTTTCACCATTCCTGACTTCTATCGCGTATCGCGAAATCGAATAAAGAACGGACTTACCTAACGGAATTTTTTATGCAATACGATCACATCAAAATACCGACCGACGGCTCGGCAATAACTATCAACCGCGATCATTCGATCAACGTTCCCGACCGACCAATTATTCCTTTCATTGAAGGTGACGGCATCGGCGTAGATGTTTCGCCGGTAATGATCGACGTCGTTAACGCCGCTGTTCGCAAAGCCTATGGTGGCGAACGCGAAATTCAGTGGATGCAAATTTACGCCGGACAGGCGGCCGCAGATCTGTATGGAAAGGATGACTATTTGCCGAAGGAATCGCTGCATGCATTACGTGAATATGTTGTCTCCATTAAAGGTCCACTGACAACGCCCACAGGTGGTGGTATCCGCTCACTGAACGTATCTATTCGCCAAACGCTCGATCTGTATGCCTGCGTACGGCCGATTCGTTATTTCCCCGGCGTCTCGACACCGATG
>QNFK01000387.1 GCA_003645495.1 Gammaproteobacteria bacterium | reverse complement strand
GGTAATCCAGCTCGACTTCAGCACGCTGTCCTGGCTGAATCCAGTCTGCCTGGCGCTCGAATACTTCCGCCAGCACCCACACGCGATCAAGTTTCGCGATCGACATTACATCGGACGCCGGCGTAATGAATTCACCTTCCCGTACTGCAAGATCTGCAACAACCCCATCGCTTTCTGCAGTCACGGCCAGTCTCTGGTTTACTTTTCGACTTTGTTTCAGGCGATCGATTTCACCGGTAGAAACGCCGAGCGCGACCAGGCGCTCGCGAGATGCTTTCAATAATATCGAGTTGCCGCTGCGCAACGCGGTCAGGTATTCCTCCTCCGCATTGACGAGGGTCGGTGAATACAGTTCGAACAACGTCTGGCCCTGCCTGACCGGATCACCGGTCGCGGTGATTTCCAGGCTCTCGATCCAGCCATCAACCCGCGTGTGAATGTGTTGCAGCGTGTCTTCGTCATAGCCGACGTAGCCCACGGTATCGATGCGTCGCGACAATACGCTGTATTGTGCCTGCTCGGTGCGGACGCCAAGATTGTTAACTACCTGTGGCGATATCGTGACGACACTCTCATCTTCGTCACTCGCATACACCGGCAACAGGTCCATACCCATTGGCGATTTGCCCGGCTCATCGCGACGATAATTCGGATCCATCGGCGCCTTCCAATACAGGATCGCAGGCTCGGATCCAGCGGAATCAGTTGTTGCGTGTTCATCGGGTCCTGATGACCAGCGGTCAACCGCCATACCGATGCCGACGCCAGTGATCAGGACTATGAGAATAATAATCGTGTTTTTCATCGGGGCAACCCTCCGAGATTGGCGAGCATCGCATAGCTTTGCGCGCGCTCCACCTGCAAACGAATGTATTCGAGACGGGTATTCAGATCGTCTGTGTAGCCGCGCATCGCGTCGGCAAAATCGCCTGTGTCACTCTGATACGCCGCGAGTGCAGCGGACGCGTTATCCGCCGATACGCCCAGTATCGACTCCTCGTACAGAGCCAGGCGACTGCCGAGTTCCTCCCAGCGCACATATTCAGCATCCAGCTGGCTGTTAAGACGTCGCAGCAATTCCTCGCGGGACTGGTCAGCTGCTCGCCGCTGACTTAACGCCGCACCAACCGACTTGTCCTGGCGGTTACTACGAAAGAATGGCAGGTCAACAGTCACTGACACGCTGACGAAATCAGATCGGGGATCGCCATTCGACAAGTACCCGTCACGATATCCGTAGCCAACGTCCACCGCCCAGTCCGGTTTATATTTTTGCTCGGCCAGATCAACGCTGACAAAGCTGGCGCCAACGCTGGCATCAGCCGCCAGCATCGCAGGGTGAGCCCGCAGGTCCTTTTTCAGTACACCAAGAGGTGGCACGGCCTTCCATTCGGGCATCATGGTAGCTACCGGGCGCTCAGACTCCGTGCCCACCCATTCCGACAGTGCGGCGCGCGATCGCCCGTGCTGATTGCTCATGTTGATAATGCGATCGTCCAGTCGCCTTAGCTCCAGGTCTGCGCGCAGCACATCCTGTTGGCTCTTTCGCCCGACAGAGTAAAGCGACGTCGTGATAGTGGCGAGATCGGCAAAGAACGGTCGCGACTCTATCGCCATCTGGTGCGCTTCGCGCCAGTAATGCGTTTCCAACCAGGCCATGCGGACCGCTGTCAGCACGTCACGGCCGCGTCCGTCAGCTTTGTGTGACATCTCATCGGCGAGCGTGCGAAATTTGCGGGTTGTCAGTTCCCTGGTATCACCGCCCGGAAAAACCTGGCGTATTCCCAATTGTGCCTGCGTCATCCCCTCGGTCGTAAAACCGCCGGACTGAATCGGGAAATTCGCCAAACCGACGCGCATGGTCGGATCAGGTAACTGACCACCGGCGACTGATTCGTCGCGTAATGCACCGGCACGCAAGCGGAGTGAATTCTGGCCGGGCTCATCGTACAGAGCCAGCTCTTCCGCCTCCTGCAGTGTCAAAGGCAGTGCCTGCTGTGCAGCCGCGACTTGTGCAAAGAACAGTCCGGCAACAAGGCCAATTGTCCTGAGCAGAAAACCTGCGTCATAGCGCGTTATATTTTTTAACTGGGGCGTGCGCCCGAAATTGATCAACATCTAACAAACTCCTGCGGAGAAACCGAAAAACCAACGGTCTTAATCGCAGTGTTTGTTAAATCAGATAGACGCAGTTAAGAAGATTGAGAGGCGGCTGATAGCCGGGTGCGATCGCCACAACACGAATGCCAGGCGACACAATTTTGTGATCTGCAAACTGATCATCGGCAATAGCAGAAGTGAGGCTGACGGGAATATCGAATTGCGCGTCATTGAGCAGAAGCTTGTCACGCCGGTTATCCAGGCTGCATTGCACATCCGTCTGGCATTCAACTGACATTTCCACATCACAGGACATGGCCACTTCGCACGCTACGGGCGGACAATGCCCGCATTCAGCATCCGTATCCGGACTGGCCGCATCCACTGCATGCGTGGCATGAGCAGAATGACCTGATTCCATGGCCATGTCCGCACCGGCGTCCGACTCCATTGCCATCAGGCAGGGCTGTAACGAAACCCTAAGCCACGACACAACAAACAGCTAAAGGATCATTCGACCCCAGGCGTGTCTGTGCGAGCGAAAAGTGTTCAGGTCAGCCAAAATACGTCCTTCTGATTAATCCACACTACTCAGTCTATTATCCACAGGCAAGCATGATTGTTACCTGCGTCACAGTGTAGCCAACTGCGCGGAACCTGCTACACCTCGCAACAGCTGTCACCTTCCTGTATCGGCGGACATGGCACCGTGCCATAGGAGCAATATACGCAGCAATCGCCGGGTTTGGCCTTCAGCAGCGCCGCACAACCCTTGCAGTCATAGTAGTACTGACAGGCATTCAGCGGCATTCGTTCGCGCTCTTTGTGGCCGCATTCCGGGCAGGTAATTTCAGAGAATTCAATCAATTACGGCTCCGATATGCGCCTCACCGCG
>QNFK01000386.1 GCA_003645495.1 Gammaproteobacteria bacterium | reverse complement strand
TAAGTTTTCAGACAGAGGAGAGCGCCCCGGGCCGTGGCAATATATGGGCCCGCCTCGAAGGCGGCGACGAGCCGGCGCTGATCCTCTTGCAGCACACCGACGTCGTTCCTGCAGATCCCAAATACTGGACGACCGAGCCACTCTCCGGAGATATCAGGGACGGTTATCTGTGGGGCCGTGGCACGCTGGATATGAAGGGCACCGGGATTTCTCAACTGGCCACATTCCTGAGCCTGCATCGTTCTGGCGCCGCATTGAATCGGGACGTAATTTTTGTTGCTACTGCAGACGAGGAAGCTGGCGGGCTGTTCGGTGCTGGCTGGCTGGTCGAACATCATCCCGAAATTTTCAAGGGCGCCGGCTTGCTGATCAACGAAGGCGATAGCGGTACCGATCGTGATGGCGAGAGAATATTCAGTGTCGAAGTCACGCAGAAAGTACCGGTGTGGCTAAAACTTACAGCGGTAGACACTCCAGGACATGGTTCCATGCCAAACGCGACCAGTTCAGTTACCCGGATTGTCGACGCGTTAAATATTTTACGCACAAACCCTTTCCCGGCACGGATTATCCCCTCCGTTGATGCAATGTTTTCGGCGATGGGCCAAAACATGAGTGGCGAATGGGCCGATGCCTATGCGGACATGACATCTGCTGTCGAGCAACCCGGCTTCCTCGAAAAACTTCAGGCGCACTCGCCATTTCAACATGCACTAACGCGTGACACCTGTTCCATCACGCGAATGGGCGCGTCCAATAAGATTAACGTAGTACCCCCGGAAGCCTGGGCAGAGATTGATTGCCGCATGTTGCCGGACAGGACGGCCGAAGAGTTCGTTAACGATGTCCGGCAGCTTATAGAGGGTACCGGTGTTGAGCTCGAGGTAATCATGGCTTTTACGCCAGCCGTGTCATCAACAGCGAGCGTTCTATATCGAGCTATTGAGACCGTAACGGCAGAACGCCACCCTGGATCAAGGGTCATGCCATCCGTCGCAACGGGTTTCACCGATAGTCATTTCACCCGCGATCTGGGCATCGCGAGCTACGGATTCGATCCTATTGTCGTACCCGAAGCCGAATTTTCACGAATTCACGGCAATGATGAACGCGTCAATGTCGCTGCATTCAAGCGGGGCGTCGGAGATTTCCTGGCTATCATCAGCACGGTGGTTTACGACTGAATGATCAGGACGCAATTGGTGCCGGCCTGAGCATCACACTGTCCGGTCGAATACCCGGGTCATTGTGCGAGCCATGTCTCATTTTCGCGCCTGATAAGAGACAAAATTACCAAATTTGTGAAAATCATCCTTCATAACGGTGCGTTTCGGGTGCATGTTGGGGAAGAGTCCATTAGCAAGAGTGCTGACGCAATGTGGTTACCAACACCGGTTTACGAAAGAATCCCGCAATTTTATGTGCTGCTTGGCATGCTGTTTTTCGCCAACGGGCTGTACCTCGGATTTGAGTTCGAAATAACCCTCTATTACCTTGGCGCCGGAATAATGTCCTTCTTATACGGACTTGGCGTTTTCATGACGCGACTGATACGTCGTCAACAGCAACCTTTGGTCAGTAGCGCCCCGACAGCGGAACAATCCGAACCGTCAACCTGAACCAGGCAACTAATGTACGGGCGATGTTGCCGATGCATCCTGTTCCAGCGTTCCGACTGCATGGGCGTCGGCGCCGAAGAACTTCATCACCAAACTGAAACTAATAATCAGAATGACTATCGCCACGAACAAGACCAGTGGCGTCTCGTAAATACCAGCCAGGATAAATGCGAGAAAAGTTACGCTGCCAGTTACCCCGGCGTAAACACTTTGTGTTGTGACATGACTGATATGTTCGCAGTCCGCACCTACTGACGCCAATACTGTTGTATCCGAGATTGGCGAAATATGGTCGCCGAGCAGACCACCACTAAGCACTCCCGCTATCGTCAAATACATTGATGCATCCAGCTCGAATCCCACCGGCACCGCAATTGCCATCAATATAGCGAACGTTCCATAAGAAGAACCCGTCGACAACGAGATACCCGCACCGAGTAGAAAAACTATCGCCGGGAAATATTTCGGCGACACGCTGTCACTGATGAGTGAAGAAATATATTCAGCCGTGTGCAGATCCTTGGTAATCGAACTCAATGACCACGCCAGGACAAGCACGATCGATACATAAACCATCGTCTCGGCGCCTTCGATAAAAGTGTGTAACGATTTGTTGAACGAAACCCCATTGAAGCGGTACATCAACACTGCACAGGCCAACGACGCAGAAAGATAACCAATTGCCAGGGTGGATCTAATATGGACACCCGTCACACCGTCATTTGCCGCGTGGTAGCTGATCAGTCCGATAACCAGTGACAACATGACAAATAAAGGCAATACAAAAGTAATCAGACGGTCCTCCGTCTCGGGCGGCTCGTCTGTTGACTCCGGCTCCTTGTCGTGCAATTCATCCGGCACGGAAACCGCTGCCGCCTCGGCGCTGAGATAATCCCGCTGAGCCCGTAGCATTGGCCCAAAGTCTTTGCCAATGAAAATAACGATCGGCACGGATGTCAAAGCAAGAAATGCATAAAATTGATAGGGAATAACCTTGATCAGAACCTCAAATGCGTTTTCAGTCAGCCCGACCTCGCCATAGGACTTGTCGATCAAACTCATTATGTAGGCGCCCCAGCCGATGAACGGAATGAGGATGCTGATTGGCGATGATGTCGTATCAAGAATGTAGGCAAGCTTTTCCTTGCAGAGATTGAATTCCCTGAATACCGACCGATACAACGGTCCAACAATGAGGCTGTTGCCTGAATCTGTAAAAAATATTCCCAGGCCGGTCATCCATGCCAGCAGCTGTGCTCGCGCACGGGTCGAAACCACTTTGGTCATGTGTCGCGCAAAGGCTCGAGCGCCACCAGATACGTCCAGCATTCTGACGAAACCGCCGATGATTAACATAGCGAGAATTACCTGCACCTGCGTGCCGCTG
>QNFK01000385.1 GCA_003645495.1 Gammaproteobacteria bacterium | reverse complement strand
TTGTCGAATTTACGGCCTCCTTTTACTTGAATGCGAAAGAATCTGCGTCTGAAGTTACGAAAACATCGGTATGCAATTCTGCGCGATGACAATGTTGCTTAGGTCGCTAAGTAAAAATACGAATTTCCCATTTCGCAGCGCCCGTACAGTATGAGCATATTTCCGGCCAGTGCTGCTGGGTAGTGCTCGTCGACAATCAACCACAGTTGAGATCAGGACATTGAGTGATCTGTTGTCCGGTAATGAGCTTTGCCTGTTGCGAGGTGATCGTTGCCTTTTTACGGACCTGAATTTTGCGCTTTCTGCGGGAGAGTTGCTGCTGGTTGAAGGTATCAACGGCAGCGGTAAGACAAGCCTGTTAAGAGGTATAGCAGGGATGCTTGATTTTGAAGATGGCAATGTCGACTGGCATGGCATAGCCGTTACAAAAGATTATCAGGCATTTCGCTCTGATCTGGTCTGGTTAGCACATAAAGTTGGTTTTAAGGCAGACCTGACATTGCTCGAGAATCTACGCTTCGAATCCGGCTTGCGAAATACGTCCATGCAAAATCTTGGCGGCGTGCTGGAGCGTCTCGGGCTTGCGCGCCTTACTGGTTTGCCTCTTCGTGTTTTATCGGCAGGGCAACAACGACGTGTCGCCCTTGCACGGATGCTGCTTGCTGATGCAAAGCTGTGGTTGATGGATGAGCCTTTTAGCAACCTGGATAGCGCCGGTCAGGCATTGGTCGTTGAGTTGATTGCGGAACACCTAGCCGTCGGTGGTCTGTGCGTCGTAGCGTCCCACCAGGGAATTGATCTGGATGCACCGATTCGGAGGATCACATTGCAATGACGGTGTACGAGGAACAATTTCCGGGCCTCTGGCAAGGGTTTGCAGCGGTCGTAAAACGCGACCTGACCCTTGCCTGGAAACGCCCCGGCGATGTACTCAATCCACTATTTTTTTTCGCCATGGTTAGCGCCTTGTTTCCACTCGCGGTGGGCCCGAGTCAGGAACAACTTCAATTGAGTGGTCCCGGCGTAGTCTGGGTCGCAGCATTGCTTGCCGCATTGCTCTCTCTCAACAGCCTTTTCCTCAGTGATTTCGAGGACGGGAGTCTCGATCAACTGATTCTCAGCCCACAGCCGCTGCCGATGCTGGCACTGGCTAAGGCACTGGCGCACTGGCTGGTCGCGGGACTACCGCTGGTGCTGGTATCGCCAATGATTGCGGTATCTTTTCAGATGCCGGGACAAACTGTTGAAGTCATGTTGATTACGCTGACATTCGGCACAATCAGCCTGAGCATGCTGGGATCCATAGGTGCAGCATTAACCGTTGGGCTACATCGGGGCACTGCACTGCTGAGTCTTCTGATACTTCCATTGGCGATGCCAGTACTGATATTTGGTGCCAGAACCGTTTCCCTGGCTGCCGCTAACGACCCGGTGGCAGCAGGCATTTACTTTCTGGCCGCCTATTGCATATTGACACTAACCCTCGCGCCATTCGCGACAGCTACGGCATTGAGGATAAGCAGCGAGTAAATTATGGCTATCTGGAATTTCCTGCACAAAATGGCGTCACCGCCACATTTCTACGGTTTAGCGGCGAAAATAATTCCGTGGTTTGCCGTAACCGGCATCGCGCTGTTTGTTTACGGTGCAATTGGTGGCCTTTTCTATGCGCCGCCCGATTACCAGCAGGGTGACGCGTTTCGCATTATTTATGTGCATGTTCCTGCTGCGTACTTGTCGATGCTTGCTTATGTCGTAATGGCCATCGCGGCGGGTATAGGGCTCATCTGGCGCATCAAACTTTCGCACGCAGTGGCAGCAAGCGCAGCGCCTCTCGGTGCCTGGTTTACTTTCCTGGCGCTTGTCACGGGCTCGATCTGGGGGCGGCCAATGTGGGGAACCTGGTGGGAATGGGGCGATCCAAGGCTGACCTCTGAGCTCATCATGTTGTTTTTGTACTTTGGCTACATGGCTTTGAGAGCTGCGATTGACGATACAGCAAAGGCAGACAAGGCCAGCGCCATTTTGGCAATGGTCGGCGCAGTCAATATTCCAATTATTCATTTTTCGGTGGAGTGGTGGAGCTCGCTGCATCAGGGCGCAACTCTTGTGCGAGCCGATGGCCCGGCAATTGAAACGACGATGCTTTATCCGTTGCTTGCCATGATCTTCGGTTTTTCATTTCTCTTCGGCGCTTTGTTGCTGCAGCGCGTAAGGGCTGAAGTACTGTTTCGCGAGCGCCGATCGCGCTGGGTCCACGACTTAGTGATGCCTGCAGGAGATACGCAATGACAGATGCATTGGCAATGGGAGGTTACGGCGTCTACGTATGGAGCTGCTTTGGGCTTACGCTGATAGTAATCATCATATGTACGGTGCAGGCGTGGCGACGGCATCGAACTATTTTTAACAACGCCAGGACGCAGATACGCGCAATGAAATCGGACTAATGAAACCCAGACAACAACGAATGCTTGCCGTGGGTCTCACCGCATTGGGAGTGCTGGTCACGGTCGGCCTGACCTTGCGGGCATTCCAGGAAAACATGATGTTCTTCGTCGAGATCAGCGACGTGGTGCAGGGCAAGGTCCCGGACGAGCGTAATTTTCGCGTTGGTGGCCTGGTGGTTAATGGCAGTGTCACGAGGAAGCCCGGGCAACTGGAGGTCGAGTTCACGCTCACGGACCATGAGAGTGAACTCGTTGTTGCATACAACGGCATCCTTCCCGATCTGTTCAGGGAAGGCCAGGGCATCATCGCCCATGGCCGAATGGGCGATGGCGACAAATTCATTGCCGATGAAGTATTGGCCAAGCACGACGAGAATTACATGCCACCTGAAGTCGCCGAATCGCTTGCCAAACATAAGGCGGCAAAAGAAGCGGCGATAGCGGCCGAAAGTGGCACGGCGCCCAGTGATTGAAAACGCCAATTACTGCGCGGCAAATGCCTTTTGCATGTAGGCAATGATGTCATCAATCTGACGATCGGCCAGCACTGCTCGCCACGCAGGCATG
>QNFK01000384.1 GCA_003645495.1 Gammaproteobacteria bacterium | reverse complement strand
TAAACGGTCCTTAATTCTTGTTGTTATATGAGGTACCTGGGTGGGTACCGTTATTTCCAGCCGTTGTAGTTCTACCTTAATTCGGGTACGCAGCCAACTATTGAGGCGCAGTACAATCCCAAACGTCCTTGTACTGTTCCAACGAGCCTCCGATGACTGACTATAACCCGCCCCTTAAAGACATGCTTTTCACCATCCACGAGCTCTCTGGGCTGAAACGCGTCCTGCAGCTTGAAAGCTTCGCCGATTTCGACACCGATGTTGTCGATCAGGTAGTCGAGGAGGCCGCCAAGTTCGCAGCGGAAGTATTGAGCCCGATCAATATTCCCGGTGATCAGGTCGGCTGTAAGCATGTTGACAATGGTGTCGTTGCCGCGCCGGGTTTCGCTGCTGCTTACGAACAGTTCGTTGAAAATGGCTGGCAGAGTCTGGACGTTTCTCCAGAGTACGATGGTATGGGGATGCCAGGAATCGCCGGCGTCGCAGCGGCCGAAGCGTGGCAGTCAGCCTGCTTGTCTTTTACTCTTTGTCCAATGCTGACAAGCGGTGCAATAAGCGCTATCGAAGCGCACGGTTCAGAAGAGATACGCAGCACTTACTTGCCGAAGATGGCCAGTGGTGCCTGGACGGGCACGATGAACCTCACTGAACCGCAGGCTGGATCCGATCTCGCGGTTGTGACGACCAAGGCTGTTCCAGAGGGTAATCACTATCGAATAACAGGGTCGAAAATATTCATTACCTGGGGCGATCAGGATTTCAGCGAAAACATTATTCACCTGGTGTTGGCTCGTTTACCGGATGCACCCGACGGTGTGCGCGGCATTTCGCTGTTCCTGGTGCCGAAATACCTGCTCAATGACGATGGCAGCGTCGGTAAGCGAAACGATGTTTATGTGCCCGGTATAGAACACAAACTGGGTATTCACGCGAGCCCAACGTGCACAATGGCCTTTGGTGAAAATGAGGGCGCTGTCGGGTATCTGCTTGGTGAGGAAAACAAAGGCCTTGCCGGCATGTTCACCATGATGAATCACGCGCGTATCGGCGTTGGTGTACAAGGCCTGGCGATTGCCGAGCGTTCGTACCAGCTTGCTCTGTCATTTGCGCTGGACAGAAAACAAGGTAACGCACCCGGTGTGCAAGGTAGCGCGACGATCATTCATCACCCGGACGTGCGTCGCATGCTACTGGTTATGAAGTCACAGATTGAGGCCATGCGTGCTACCTCGTACTACATCGCAGGCGTACAGGATCTGGTCCATCACTCTGGTGACGAGGCGGAGCGTGCTGCTGCGGAAAGCCGAAGAGACCTCCTGACGCCGGTTGTCAAAGCCTGGATGACGGAAATAGCCCAAGAGCTGACCTCATTAGGTGTACAGGTTCAAGGTGGCATGGGCTTTATAGAAGAGACCGGCGCTGCGCAGCACATGCGTGATGCTCGTGTCCTTCCTATCTACGAAGGCACGACAGGAATTCAGGCACTGGATTTCGTTGGTCGCAAGATAATGGCCGACGAGGGCAGGGCCATGGGAGTGTTACTCGACGAAATGGCAGCACTTGATGCGGAGCTTGCCGGGGATGAGCGCTTGGCCGAAATTCGAGCTGCACTTGCAGAAGGTGCCGGACAACTGCGATCAGCAACGACATGGTTGTTGGAGAAAGGACCTCTGGACCCGAATACAGCGGGCTCCGCCTCGGTGAATATGCTTATGCTTACCGGCATAGTTATTGGTGGCTGGCAAATGGCACTCGCAGCACTTGCTATAAGCAATGGTGCGGCATCTGATGACCGGGCATTTGCTGATGCGAAGTTGGTGACAGCGCGCTTTTACGGGCAACATATCCTGCCGAGAGCCAATGGGTTCGCCGTCGCAGCAATGGCGGGCGCTGATGTGGTAATGGCGCTTGCCGAAGAATCATTCTGATCTCTTACGAGTAGATACGCTTCATTAGTGGTGCGATTTTTCGCACCCCGACTATGGCAGTCGTCGTAAGTACACCGGCCATCATTGCTCCGGTGACGCCACAAGTCAGAATATCCTGACCTGTCAGCCAGAGGCCGGGGATTGTCGTTTTAGGCCGCAACCATTTTTGTTGCAGACGCTCTGGCGTGTGCGACAAACCGTAAAGCTCGCCACGCTGATAACCACCGAACCAGTTGGTGGATAGCGGTGTCGATACCTCGTAATAATCAACCTTGCCACGCAATTCAGGCAGCTTGTCGTAGAGATAAGTCATCAGGCGCTCACCGAGTTCTTGTTTGAACGCGTCGTAGTCGTCGCCGCGTTTGCCCCAGGTCTTGTCGCGCCACTTTTCAAACCATTCGTAGGGAGCAGGGGCGACTATCTCGATGGTTGCTGTTCCTGGGTGGCGTTCAAGGTAGTTTGGATCTTTCGCTGATGGGAACGAAATGTAAACCACAGGAAACGGCTCCGTTTTATTTTCGCTAAATCGATCAACGGCGCCGTCATAGTCGTTGTCCGGATAAATCCAGAAATTGGTCTTGGGCAGGCCCAGTTCTTCGGCCGTGTGCTTAAGTCCGATATACACACCCAAGTGTGCTGAGCTCGGTTGAACGTCCTTCAATTTGCGTTCGTACCCGGCTTTTGCAGCGATGTCTGCGGGCAAGAGTTCTTCAAATGTATTGCTTACGCCTGCAGATGAAATGACACACGGACATTCAATGAGATGTCCATCCTGCATTTTCACGCCCCTGACCTTGCCATTTTCAATGACAATATTCTCAACCCGTGCATAGGTGAAGACCTCGCCACCGGCAGCCTTGATCCTGGGAATAATAGAATCTGCGATTCGCCATGAACCGCCGACAGGGTAGTAACCACCGTACATGTAATGGCGTGCGATCATCGCGTGCACGAGAAAAGTTGACTGTTTGGGCGGCAGTCCCATGTCACCCCACTGACCACACCAAACAGCGATCAGATCCTGATTGTCCGTCAGCTCAGCAAGAACATCGTAGGTGTTGCGAAATAAGATATCCGGTGCTTTCCATTTCAGGTATG
>QNFK01000383.1 GCA_003645495.1 Gammaproteobacteria bacterium | reverse complement strand
GGCTTTAGCCGCGAATGGTTAGGGTTCCGTAGTGAACCCGGGCTATTCGCGGCGTCTTCGCTTTCGTGTCTTCCTGTGCGCTGCTACATAAGTACATCCATTGAGACAGCCGCTCCTACGGTAGTCCTATTCAGACTCCCGGGTTAGCAGAATTCACCGCATTGCTGTGCTATCTTCAGGGGGCTATCGCCGCCAGAGAGGGGCGCCGCCGATAGTTTCTGGAGATTTGCATGTCGTTGAAAACCAGAGGAATTCTGGTCGTTGTTATCGGCTCCATACTGGGCTTTAGCCTGTCGCTGGGCGGCGCTTCGCTGTCCGGACGGAGCCAGGCTTCGACGAAGGAGCTGTCCTGGGAGCAAGCGCGTCTTTTTGCCGAAGTAATGGAGCGCGTCAAGCGCGACTATGTTGATCCCATTGATGACGCACAGCTACTCGAAAGCGCCGTTCGCGGCATGGTCGCGGACCTCGATCGGCACTCTGAATACCTCGACGCGGACGAGTTCCAGGACGTCCGCATCAGCACCAGTGGCAGCTACTCCGGCGTTGGCCTTGAAGTCAGCACAGAAAATGGAGCCATTGTTGTTATTGCGCCGATCGATGGCACGCCGGCACAGCGCGCCGGCATTGAAAGCGGTGACGAGATTGTTGAGATAGATGGCGTTTCTGTAGCAAACAACGGCTTGGATAAAACAATCGACAAAATGCGCGGCCGACCCGGAACACCCATTGCGCTGACGGTGCAACGGGAAAACTATGACGAGCGGCTGACGTTTTACCTGACGCGGCAGAAAATACAGGTCGCCAGCGTGCGCTATGAAATTTTGCAGCCGTCATTTGGTTATTTGCGCCTGAGCCAGTTCAACGAGACGACCACAGAGGAAGCCAGCAGCGCAATCGATGCGATGATGGAAGAGGTGCAGGCGTCGACAGGTAATATGCTGACCGGTCTGATTCTGGACTTACGTAACAATCCTGGTGGCTTGCTTGATTCAGCAGTTGCTATCTCCGATCTGTTTCTCGACAGTGGCATCATCGTGACCGCAGAGGGAAGAACACCGGAATCCCGTTTCAAGCGCGAAGCACAAGACGGTGACATTCTCGACGGTGCTGCAATCGTTGTTCTTGTGAATGGTGGTTCCGCATCGGCATCTGAAATCGTCGCCGGGGCACTTCAGGATCATCATCGGGCAACAATTGTCGGTACGACAACCTTTGGCAAAGGTCTTGTGCAAACAGTTATGCCCTTGTCTAAAGGCCGCGCAGTAAAACTGACCACCTCGCGTTATTTCACGCCATCCGGTGACTCGATACATGAAGTCGGTGTCTCACCGGATATCGTCGTTGAGGGTACACGACAGTTTCCGAATCAAAACCTGCAAACGGGGGTTGATCGCGAGACTGATGTACAACTGATGGAGGCGTTGCAGCAACTTAAGCATCAGCGCGTGATGCATTCCAGGGCTCCTGACTAATAAATCCAGATGTTTTTCCTCCGGGTATTTCTTTCCGCACTTATTTTGCTGGCTTTGCCGGCCGCTGCGGAGCAAGTAACGCTGCCGCGCGTGGCCGTAATAATTGATGATCTCGGTTACGCGCTCGCTGCGGGAGAAAGAGCTATCAACCTGCCGGGGCCGGTTGCCTGCGCGATTCTGCCGGGTACGCCGAGAGCGATTCGCCTTGCTGAACAGGCCCATGCGAGCGGCAAAGAGGTTTTATTGCACTTGCCGCTGCAGGCGGAAAACGATTATGACCTGGGTGATGCTGCCGAGCCTGGCAGCCTGCACCTGGATATGAGTCAGGCTGAATTTGCGCACACATTTATAAAAGACATCGAAGCCGTGCCGCATGTAATTGGCGTGAACAGTCATCGTGGCAGCCTCCTGACAAGGCATCCCGGGCATATGAACTGGTTGATGGAGGAAATTCGCGATCGCGGCGATCTGTTTTTCGTGGACAGCTATACGACGGCAGCAAGCGTCGCGCTTCAGCTCGCACGGGAGACTGGTGTGCCGGCAGCAAAACGCGATGTTTTTCTCGATCCCGACCAGTCACCGGAAACCGTAGCGCGGGAATTTGCGCGGCTGAAAAAACTTGCGCAGCAAAATGGTTTCGCGCTTGGCATCGGACACCCGTATCCTGCCACGCTGGCTTTTCTCGAAAAGGAACTGCCGAAATTACGTAATGAAGGCTTTGAATTGATCAGTATTAGTGAACTTGTTGCATTAACAAACGCAACACAAAACAACAATACCGGACACGCGGTGGCAGCGCCGGCCGGACAATAATGGAGCGAACAAATGGGTTGGTATGACGAACACATTCTCCCGCATATGATTAATGCCGCATGTTCTGCACGGCCCAATCAAAAACAACGGCAAAAGATCGTGCCGCATGCGGAGGGAGAGATTCTGGAAATTGGGTTTGGCAGCGGCCTGAATCTGCCGTTTTACGATGCCAGCAAAGTTAAAAAAATCTGGGGCCTTGAACCCTCGGCAGGAATGCGCCGCAAAGCGCAACCGATGCTGGACAGCACTGATCTCGAAATAGAACTGATCGATCTGCCGGGTGAGCAGATACCGCTCGAGACGAACAGTATTGACACGGTACTCGTGACCTACACGCTCTGTACTATTCCGGACGCTGTAACCGCACTGGAGGGTATGCGACGGGTCCTTAAGCCAGGTGGCCGCTTGTTATTCAGCGAGCATGGTGCTGCACCGGATGAAAAGGTTGCGCGCTGGCAAAATCGGCTGAACCCGACATGGAAAAGGATAGCCGGCGGCTGCAACATGAACCGCGATATTCCGGCACTGATAAAGGCGGCCGGCTTCAACATAACCACAGATGAAAGGATGTATATCCCCGGGGTAAAAGTCCTGAGCTATAGCTACTGGGGCGTCGCCGAGGACGCACAGAAAGCGGGATGAAGTTGAGGTTGAACCCACTGTAAGATATGCGCTCTAAAACCAGCAACTCCGCAACAGAAGTCACAATGAAAAAGCGTACACATCACTTGATTGGCAGGCCCATAGCAG
>QNFK01000382.1 GCA_003645495.1 Gammaproteobacteria bacterium | reverse complement strand
GGCATATCGGCACCGCCGATTGGCAGAGTCATCGTTACGCCGAGCAAAAGCGCCAGCAGGAAGAAAATAGTTATCGTGTTGATGTCGCCGTGTTGCAGGACAATGTAGCCTGCAATTGCGGCTGTGCCGATAAGCAACAACATGTTGAAAATCTGTTGGCCGCGGAAACGCATGACGCTCTTCATTAGTCCCTGCAGTTTCGCGAATGCGATCAGGCTGCCGCTGAATGACACCGCTCCGATCATGCCGCCGAGCACCGCCAGGGTGCCAAAGACCATGCCGTGATCTGCACCGCTGTACAGTTCAACCGCCGAAATCGCTGCAGCCGAACCACCGCCCATGCCGTTATAGAGCGCGATCATCTGCGGCATGTCGGTCATGGCCACTTTCTTGCCGCTGACCCAGGCGATAACACCACCAATAAATATGGCGGCCATCATCAACGGGTAATTGCCCATTCCCGGATAGAGGAAGGTCACGACCGTCGCGACGACCATGCCGGCGCCGGCCCAGATGACACCGCCGCGTGCGGTAACCGGCGAACTCATACGCTTGAGTCCGAAAATGAACAGTATTGCAGCGACGAAATAACTCACCTCAATGACCGTACGCATGGAGATAAACTCGCTCATGAGCTTTTCTCCTTGTCTTTATCTTTGTCCTTGCTGCTTTTGAACATCTCCAGCATGCGCTCGGTGACAACGTAACCACCGACTGCGTTACCGGCGCCGAGCAGGACGCCGATGAAACCGATGCTGAGTTCCAGCGTTGTCTCGGCACGACCGAGCGCCACCATTGCGCCTACCAGGACGATGCCATGCACAAAGTTTGAGCCAGACATCAGTGGCGTATGCAAAATTGCCGGTACACGCCCGATTACCTCATGACCGACGAACGCCGCCAGCATGAAAATATAAAGTGCTACGAATCCATCAATCATCAGGCAGATCCCCCTTCAATTGCGTCGCGCGTCGGCTCATGCTTGATCTCGCCATCGTAAGTTAGCGCCGTTTTGGCAAAAACCTCATCTTCCCAATCAATATTCAGCTCGCCTTCCTCACTGATCGCGGGTTTGATGAAGTTGAAAAGATTGCGCGCGTACATGTCACTGGCATGCCGACCAAGCGACGCAGGCAGGTTAGCCGGGCCAACAATTTTCACGCGGTGCGCGATAACTGTCTCGCCTGCTTTCGTCAGTTCGCAGTTTCCGCCGGTTTCGGCGGCAAGATCAACAATGACTGCGCCGGGCTTCATCGCCTCTACCGCAGCAGCAGAAATTATCCGTGGTGCGGGGCGTCCGGGAATTGCCGCTGTGCTGATCACAACATCTGAGGTTGCGATTTCCTTGTCGAGTGCTGCCTTTTGCTGTGCCTTTTCTTCGTCGGTGAGTTCCCTCGCATAACCGCCTTCGCCCTCAGCGGAGACGCCGGTATCGACAAACTTGGCACCAAGCGATTCAACCTGCTCTTTGGTGGCGCCGCGAACATCGTATCCTTTGACGATTGCGCCGAGGCGTTTAGCCGTAGCGATGGCCTGCAAACCGGCAACGCCGGCGCCGATAACCAGTACCGTGGCCGGGCGTATTGTGCCGGCGGCGGTGGTCAGCATCGGGAAGAACTTGTCGAGTGTTGTGGCGGCAATAAGCGCCGCCTGGTAGCCAGACGCCGCTGCCTGTGAGGACAGAACATCCATGCTTTGTGCGCGAGAGATGCGTGGCACGAGTTCCATGGCGAAGCCTGTGTGCTTCTTGCTTTGCAATGCCTTAACGAGGTCGGTGTTGATATGGCCGTACATCATGCCGCTGACAACCGAACCGTCAGCCATTTTTTCAACGGCTTCCCTGGCAGCGGGTTGAACAGTGAACAGCAGGCCGCATTTTTTCAGCACACCGTCGGCATCGGTTATCTCGACGCCTTCGTATTCATCGTCAGGAATTTGTGCGCCATCACCGGCGCCACTTTCCATCACAACAGAAACACCCAGTTTTTGCAGTTTGCCGGTGATCTCGGGGGTCAGGGCGACCCGCGTTTCGCCGTCAAGAGTTTCTTTTAGCACGCCAACAGTGAGCGGCATTGTTAGTCTCCGTCAGTCAATCTTTCGTCTAAAGTAGTCCGTGTGCCGCCGCAGGGAAATCAGTAGATTTCCTTACTTTTTAGAATCTTGGAGTTGGTGGCCCGGACGTTTTTCGTATTCGTATCAAGCAATGGCGAATAATGACATAGGACGGGCGTTTGCGGAACCACGCTACAGTTTGATTTTTGCCGGGTGTCCTGCATTATGTGACTAGCCCGGACTAGTTACCGGTGAGGGTTATTGGATGCTGTACGGAACCGCTGCAACAATCTCACAGCAGGTCCTGAGGACCGATGTGGCAGGCATGCCGCTGGAGTGGATCGACTACCGCGAAGCGGTACGGCTGTACCACACTGAGCAGGTCGCCTATGCCTGCGGCACGCGGCTGTACACTATTTTTGGTGGTTTTAACGCGGTCGATGGCCGCCGTAGTCGAATCGACGTGAGCTCCATCATCGCGACCCAGGGTACGAGCCGCGGGCTGGCTTTCACCAGGGATCGCTATATTCCACCACTGAATAACCGCACGCTGTTCAAGCGAGATGCAAATTTGTGCCTTTATTGCGCAACACGATTCCCGACCCGGGACCTGACCCGCGATCACATCACGCCCTTGTCACATGGTGGCACGGATGCCTGGAACAATGTCGCCACTGCATGCAGGCGTTGCAACAATCACAAAGGCGGCAGGACGCCGGAGCAGGCAGCGATGCAGTTGATTGCCGTGCCGTTTACCCCGACTTACGCTGAATATATTTACCTGAAGGGTCGTCGCGTCCTGGCTGATCAGATGCAATACCTGCTTGCGCATATTCCGAGATCCAGCCCGTTACATGCACGGCTCACAGATCATTTGTCTGATGGTGAGACCATATTTGACGAGCCGTATTCTGCATGAATTAGTGGTAGCCAATGCAATATTTAATCGATGCCAGCGTTTATGTTTTCCGGGCACATTTCTCGATGCCG
>QNFK01000381.1 GCA_003645495.1 Gammaproteobacteria bacterium | reverse complement strand
GGCAACCTACATCCATGCAGACGTCGCCAATGAAGCAGAGGTCATCGCAGCGGTCGAAAAAGCAAATGCATTCATGGACGGCATAAACCTGGCTGTCAATTGTGCCGGCGTCGTCGGTGCTGCACGTGCGCTGGGCCGCGAAGGGACCATGCCAGGAGAATTTTTCGCGAAGACTATTTCAATCAACCTGGTCGGCTCATTTTTCATCGCCAAAGAAACAGCCAACGTGATGCAAAACAACGAGCCGAATGACGGAGGTGAGCGCGGCGTAATAATCAGCACAGCGTCAGTCGCCGCATTCGAAGGTCAGATTGGCCAGGCCGCCTACTCCGCATCCAAAGGCGGACTGGTCAGTATGGCATTGCCGCTGGCCAGGGAATTCGCGCGAATTGGCGTACGGGTAAACACAATCGCCCCGGGGATTTTCATGACACCGATGGTGGCCGGCATGTCGGAAGAGTTGCAGCAAGCCCTCGGCGCCCAGGTGCCCTTCCCGCCACGTCTTGGCCAACCGGAAGAGTATGCAGACCTGGTCGCGAGTATTTATGGCAATGCGATGATCAACGGTGAAGTAATTCGCCTTGACGGTGCCATAAGGATGCAGCCGAAATAATTCCAGGGTTAGCTACGCGTTAGTTTGCACCGCGTACAGGGCTGGCGCCGGGCGACATTTTTTGTTGAGCTCCGCAATATGCTCTTCACAGATTTTTGTGTAACGTCGGCTGAAGTCGCTCCCACCATATACGTATGCACGCTCAAACCAGTGCCGCGCGTCGATAAAGAATTCCTTTTTTTCCACCGCGGTCATCTGCCCGTCGCCATTGTAATGGCCGCTTGCGAGCAGGTAGTGAAAGCGGCCAATTTGTTCGCATTCGCTTACGGAAATTGGAATATTCATTTTCGCTCCTTGTTAGGCAGGCCAATGACGGTGACTAAGTTTCAGCGCTGCAGCTCTTGCTGCCGTCTGATGGATGCAACCTGCTCTTCCAGGGCACACACCTCTGGATTGTTCGAGGAGCACGCAGACGGCGGACTGCTAACGCAGCCACTCAATACAGCCAGGGAAATAGTCAGAAGCAGAATCTTCATCGCAAGGTCACCAACGTAATTCAGATGATCTGCATGATGGCGAAGGCGGCAAAACACATCTTGTCAATTGACCGCGAAGTCTGGTCAATTCACAGCATCAATACCGCAACTCTTAACGCAACCGCGTCAATGTTGTTTTACGAAAAAAAGCAACTTATGTTTTAGTCGCGGCGCTGTCTTGACAACAATCGTGATATCAGGAATGACAGCGGTGACAAAACGACGAAAACCAGGGCCGTCAATAACGGCAGTCCAAATACCAACCAAAGACCGTCAAATCTGCCGACCTCAATATCTCCTTCGAGGTTCATGGTGAAATCGCCGAAAATCAGGAGAACGAGTCCGGCTAACATACCAAGAGCCAGCGTCGATGAAAGAATGACACCGATCATTTGTTTGAAATAAATTCCGAATCTCACAGCAAGCCTCCCGGTTTCGAACTAATAAGACCGAATCCTGGAATCACATTCCCGAATAGTTCGGCCCACCGCCGCCTTCAGGCACCGTCCAGACAATATTCTGTTTTGGATCTTTTATGTCGCAGGTCTTGCAGTGCACGCAATTTTGCGCATTGATTTGAAATGTTGCCTGGTCATTCTCCACTACAATTTCATAAACGCCGGCCGGACAATAACGCTGTGCAGGTTCATCAAATTGCGGCAGGTTGTAGGATACCGGGATCGAGTCGTCTTTGAGCTTGAGATGTGACGGCTGGTCCTCTTCGTGGTTGGTACTGGAAAGGAACACAGAAGAAAGCCGGTCGAAGCTGATGACACCATCCGGTTTTGCATAATTGATCACCGGCGCATCGCTCGCTTTTTTCAGCGCATCATTATCTGCATCCTTGTTGCGCAACGTGATCGGCAGCTTGCCGCGAAAAATATTCTGATCGATGAAGGCAAAAGCGGCGCCAAAAAAAGTACCCAGCTTGTGTAACGCCGGTCCAAAATTTCGCGCTCGATATAACTCGTCATGTACCCACGATTGTTTCACGGCATCGTCGAACGATGGCATGCTCGCCTCACTCTTATCATCGTCGTGCAACGCGGCATAGATGTTCTCCGCCGCCAGCATGCCGGTTTTGATTGCGATGTGTGTGCCCTTGATTTTTGCTCCGTTCAGGAAACCTGCGTCGCAACCGACGAGCAACCCGCCGGAAAAACTGAGTTTCGGCAGTGATTGCAGGCCACCCTTGTTTACCGCACGTGCACCGTAGGAAATACGCTTACCACCCTCGAGGTACTGGCTAATTTTCGGATGCTGTTTCCAGCGTTGAAACTCATGGAACGGTGAGAGGTGTGGATTCTCATAGTTCAACGCAATAATGAAGCCGGCAAACACCTGGTTGTTGGCAGCATGATAAAGAAAGCCGCCGCCTTCGGTCTTGTTGTCCAGTGGCCAGCCCAGCGTATGAACTACAACACCTTCTTCATGTTTGGCCGGGTCGATCTCCCAGATTTCTTTCAGCCCGATACCATAGTGCTGCGGGTCAGCATCCTGCCTGAGATCGAATTGTTTCATCAACGTTTCGCCAAGGCTGCCACGACAGCCCTCGGCAAATATCGTGTACTTGCCAAGCAACTCGTAGCCGGCCTGGTAGCTGGATTTTTGTTGGCCATCCTTACCGATACCCATGTCACTGGTGGCAACGCCGGTGACCCGACCGGTGTCGTCGAACAGAACCTCCGATGCTGCGAATCCGGGAAAAACGCTAATGCCTGCCGCTTCTGCTTTTTCGCCCAGCCATTGACACAGTCTGCCCAGACTGATGATGTAGTTGCCCTTGTTATGCATTGGCAGGGGCACAAACATTCCGGGCACACGAAGCGCACTCTTTTCACCCGTCAGGTAATGAATGCGGTCACCGGTGACTTTCGTTTTTACCGGCGCACCCCGCTCTTTCCAGTCCGGATACAACTCATCCAGGGCATGCGATTCAAAGACGTTACCTGACAG
>QNFK01000380.1 GCA_003645495.1 Gammaproteobacteria bacterium | reverse complement strand
GCGGCAATCGACGTGAATCTTTCTCATTTCACCCGAACGTAAGCGGATCGTGGCGTATGCGCCCTCGCGTGCTGCCAACTGTGCGCTACCGCCGGCAGAACGAATGAGCTGACCGCCCTTGCCAGGCTTCATTTCAATGTTGTGTATGACCGTGCCGATCGGAATACTCTTCAACGGCAATGCGTTACCTGGCTTGATCGGTGCATCTTCGCCGCTAACGCCTGGCGTGCCCTCTACGACACCTTTCGGCGCCAGGATGTAACGACGTTCACCATCCGAATATTTGATCAGCGCAATATGTGCGCTGCGATTCGGATCGTATTCGAGACGCTCAACCACACCCTGCACGCTATCTTTGTCGCGCTTGAAATCGATAATGCGGTAGCGCTGCTTATGCCCGCCACCCTGGTGACGAACCGTAATTCGTCCCGTGTTGTTACGACCGCCTGAACTGGTCTTTTTGTCGAGCAACGCGCTGTGTGGCTTGCCTTTATGCAGACCTGGCGTCTTGACCGCTACCTGGAACCTGCGTCCGGCTGAAGTCGGTTTGGATTTGTGTAATGACATCGTCTTTTACCGTTTACCTTATTCGCCGCCGAGGAAGTCAATATGACTGCCTTCGGCAAGTCTGACGTAGGCTTTTTTCCACGACGCACGTCGACCCGAGGTCGCGCCATGGCGTTTCACCTTGCCCTGGTAGTTAATCACTTTGACACTCTGTACCGTAACTTCGAACAACAGCTCGACCGCCTGCTTGATCTCGGCCTTGTTGGCATCCGTGCGTACTTTGAACACGAACTGGTTCTTTTCCGCGACGAAATGACTCTTTTCTGACAAATGCGGGCCTCGCAGCACCGTCATCAGTCTTTCCTGGTGAGCTGCAACACTCATGTCAAACGCTCCTCAATCAGTTTCAGCGCTGGCAACGTGATGAGGACTTTCTCAAAGCGCAGCAACACAACCGGGTCGATTGAAGCAGCGTCGCAAATTCCTACGTCCTGCAGATTGCGCGCCGACAGAAACACTTTCTCATCAAATGCTTCGTTGACGATCAAAACACTGTCGAGCCCAAGCGCTGTCAATTTACCTTTAAGCTCTTTGGTCTTCGGCGCATCCATCGTGATGGATTCTGTAACTACCAGTCGATCCTGTCGCACCAGCTCTGAGAAAACGGAGCGCAAGGCGCTGCGATACATTTTCTTGTTGACCTTCTGCGAGTAATCGCGAGGTCTTGCAGCAAATGTGCGACCACCGCCAACCCAGATCGGGCTGCGAATGGTGCCAGCACGTGCACGACCCGTACCTTTCTGACGCCATGGTTTTGCACCACCGCCGGAAGCCTGGGCACGATTCTTCTGTGCCTTGGTACCTGCCCGACTACCGGCCAGAAACGCGTTTACAACCTGGTGTACGAGCGGCTGGTTAAATTCTGCACCGAATGCGCTATCTGCGACATCGACGCTGCCGCTGCCGGCCATTTTCAGCTTCATGAGGTTGCCCTCGCTTTCACGGCCGGGCGGACAATTACTTTGCCGCCAGCATGACCAGGTACTGCGCCCTTGATCAGCAGCAGGTTGCGTTCTTCGTCGACACGAACGACTTCCAGGTTCTGCACGGTGCGACGTACGTTGCCCATGTGACCGGCCATTTTCTTGCCTTTAAAAACGCGACCCGGCGTCTGGTTCTGACCGATGGATCCCGGTGCGCGGTGAGCGAGCGAGTTACCGTGCGTCGCATCCTGCATCGCGAAGTGATATCGCTTGATGACACCGGCAAAGCCTTTACCGATAGTCGTACCAATAACGTCGACTTTCTGTCCAACCTTGAACAGATCGACTTTGATTTCCTGGCCTGCCGCATATTCCCCCTCTTCGGGCTGCTCATCAGCACCGAGGCGGAACTCAGTCATAAGGTCGCCGGCTTCAACCTTTGCCATAGCAAAGTGGCCGGCTTCAGGTTTACTCACGCGGGACGCTTTGCGAGAACCTGCAGAAACCTGCAGTGCGCGATAGCCGTCATTATCCACGGACTTAACCTGTGTGATCCGGTTTGGTTGTGCCTCAATTACGGTAACCGGAATTGAATTTCCGTCTTCCGTAAAGACACGTGTCATGCCGCGCTTGCGGCCAACAAGACCCATTGTCATCTCAAAAACCTCGCACCGACTTCGATTGGTCAGCACCTAAAAATACGGTTTGCCTGTCTTTCAATTTTCACCACAGCAACTTCGATTGGCCGCTGTTGTCTCAAACTTTGTGTATCTCGTAGACACACGAAAGGGCCAGCCATCGCCTGGAATACCTGTATCTGTATTCCGATGCTATTGAGCTGACCCTAATCCGGTTAAAAACCGGTTTTCCGGGATTTGCCGAGTCGCCTTCGATTTCCTGGCGACCTAACCTTAAGCATCACATTGTCGAAACGCTGTAACGCCGTTTTCGGAACCTGGCCAACTCCCGGTCCGGCCAAGTCCTGCGAGCCCGCCATTATACTGCTGAAAAGCCTTAATACAAGCCATTTTTGGCTTGGATTAGGGCTTTTTATTTAGCTAGTGAAATCCGGCTCACCGAGCAGAATTATTTGCAGCTATTTGACGGCTTTCTGAGTGTAACTTATTGTTATTAAAAGATATATTGAAAGTGCTGTAGGAGCCCGTCCTGACGGGCGATCAGAGTTGATACGCGTGCTCACCTTTGATCGCCCGTCAGGACGGGCTCCTACAGAGCCATAATTATCATTTCAGTGGGTTTTCCGTCGCTAAGACTCTCCCACCCCGCCAATAAAATACCGGGCGGCAAAGCCGGCCCGGTATGAGCAACCCCAATCTCGGTGGCTTAGTGGCAGCGCAACGCGATGGCCACTACAGCCACAATCAATTAAGTTTGATTTGGACGTCTACGCCAGCCGGTAGCTCGAGCTTCATCAACGCATCAACCGTCTTGTCGGTCGGATCGACGATATCCATCAGCCGCTTATGCGTGCGGATTTCGTACTGATCGCGAGCGTCCTTGTTGACGTGCGGTGAAATCAGGATTGTGAATCGTTCCATTCTCAT
>QNFK01000379.1 GCA_003645495.1 Gammaproteobacteria bacterium | reverse complement strand
GTACACATGACGGTCACGTTCGTAAACCCTGGTGTGATGCTGCGCCTGACCGGTGGCCTGGGACCTCTGGGTCTGATGGGTGTGGCGGGCAATATGACCTGGGAGTTTGACGATAGTGAGGAGGGCACAACAGTTACCTTGAATTATGCTGTTGGTGGCTACATGTCAGGTGGACTGGACAGCATTGCAAGCGCCGTCGATGGTGTACTGATCGAGGCGATGACGAGACTGAAATCTTTTGTCGAAACCGGTAGCCCGGACGCACCCACTTCATAATGAGCGACGATAGGCCCACAGAAAACCCACCGGCAGTACTGGAGACGGGCGTCATCACGGAGCTGGCGCCCGGTGTTCGACGCCTGATCGCGCCGAACGCGGGGATGATGACCGGGCCTGGCACCAATACTTACCTGTTAGGTGTCGATGAAGTTGCCGTGGTAGATCCCGGTCCTGCTATTGACGAACACGTTGAAAGGATTCAGGAAGTAGCAGGCGGTCACATCGCATGGATCCTGGTGACGCATACGCATCCGGACCACTCACCAGCTGCGGCTAAGCTCGCGTCTGCAACCGGCGCCGAGTTACTTGGTCATGCAGCACCAAACGGTCGTCATCAGGACCAGACTTTCGAACCTGACCGTATCCCGTGGGACGGCGATGTCTTCGAGGCGGCGGAATTTAGTTTGCAAATTGTGCATACACCAGGGCATGCCTCCAATCATCTTTGTTATTTGCATACCGAACTCAACTGGCTGTTCACAGGCGATCACATAATCAACGGCTCGACCGTCGTCATCGATCCGCCAGATGGCAATATGGGCGACTACTTGCGCTCACTTGATCGACTGCGGGAAATCGACATCGACATCATTGCACCCGGGCATGGAGACCTGATCAGGAAACCACGCGCTGTGATCGATTGGCATATTGAACACCGACTGGAACGCGAAGCGAAAGTAGTCGCTGCGCTGAAGGATAGTCCTGATTCGACCTCAAGAGAGCTTGTGGAACAGGTTTACGCAGACGTCGATGAAAAATTTCACGAACTTGCCGAGCACTCCTTGCTGGCGCACCTCATCTATCTTGAGGAAGAATGTCGTGCGACGATGCTGCGTGGACGCTGGCGGCTTTCCTGACGGTTCAAGGACTGCGAGAACATGTCAGCTGTCGGAATCGTCCGACAAAACGAGAGACAGGACCTGATCAGCACAAGGAATTCATTCGCTTGTGCAATGGCGTCGCCGTGGTTCCGCACGGAAGTCCATTTCGTCGTTCGATACACACTTGGAAAAGGAAGGAAGCCATGGATAAATTAGATCGATTCCTTATTGGCGCTCTCGCAGCGGGTGTATGGTCGCTGGCCATACTTCAGACGACGCCCGCAACGCATGCTCAAGAGAATGTAGCTGTCGAGAAGGAGACTAAAAGTAAAATCACGGTAATTCACGCCAAGGATATTGTCGGCTTGAGCGCCATGGTGCAACAGTCTGTGCGCGACCATCAATTCAGACCCCAATCGATGCCTGGCCTGGACCAATACGTCAAATCCATAGTACGAAATTGCAGGATCAGCGGTTCTGTTAGTGGTGATCGATTAACGTCCACAAATATTTCATGCTAGCCAGCATATCGCGGACGTCCGTTTTTTCGGCGCGAGATTACAACAGATATATTGCTGAAGTTGACTGCGGCCCTAATTGAAAATGTCGGCAGCCGCATCGCTGGTCGTTTGAAGCCGACTAGTAAAAACGGGAGCCCCCCGGCATTGCCGGGGGATGCTTACTTAGCATTTTTATCAAACTCGGCAAAACTGCCGCCGTTCCCTGCCAATTTTGCCAGTAATTCCGAGGGCTCCCAAAATTCTGCGCCGAACTGGTCGCGGAATTCACAGATCCTGGCGTAAATCTTTTCGAGCCCCACGGTATCGGCATAGTGCATTGGTCCGCCGCGATGCCGTGGAAAGCCGTAACCATTGGTCCAGATCACGTCGATGTCGCTGGCCCGTAACGCAATGCCTTCGCCAAGAATTCGTGCACCTTCATTGATCAGGCCATAAATGCAACGTTCGATGATTTCTTCTGCACCAATGTCACGCCTTTCGATACCCAGCGCCCTGGATTCTTTATCAATCATAATTTGCACTTGTGGATCTGGCGTTGGCTGGCGTGAGCCTTCTTCGTAAATATACATACCCTTGCCGGTCTTCTGGCCATAACGGCCCAGTTGCGCCAGCATGTCTGCAATACGATAAAAACGCGGATCATCAGGCAGGTCGGTTCGTTCCTGGCGCGCTTTGTAACCAACATCGAGGCCGGCCAGGTCGCCGACTGCATTTGGCCCCATGGCCATTCCCCAGTCATACAAAACCTTGTCAATTTGTTCAGGTGGGGCGCCTTCCAGCAGCAGGAATTGATTCTCACGACCGTAGCTGTAGAGCATTCTGTTGCCGACGAAGCCAAAACAGTTGCCGACTACAACGCCGATTTTACCCAGCGTTTTCGTCAGGCGCAGGGATGTGGCGATAACTTCCGCCGACGTCTCTTTGCCGCGAATAATTTCCAGCAGGCGCATGATGTGCGCAGGGCTGAAGAAGTGCAGGCCGATTACGTCTTGCGGTCGATTTGTGGCTGCGGCGATTTCATCGACATCGAGTGTTGAAGTATTCGATGCGAGGATCGCACCTTGTTTGCAAACTTTGTCGAGTTTGCCAAACACATCTTTCTTGATAGCCATATTTTCGAAAACGGCTTCAATAACGAGGTCAGCATCGCTCACGTCATCATAATCCGCGCTCAAGGACAGCCGCTCGAGCGTCTCCAGCATTTTTTCTTCGGAAATTTTGCCGCGTGCGATTCCGCCTGCAAACAGTTTATGAATGGTTGCGCGACCACGCTCGAGTCCCTCTTCGTTGTTATCCAGCAAGTGCACGTTATAGCCGGCATTGAGACAGCTGTAAGCGATGCCGGCACCCATTGTGCCCGCGCCCAGGACGGCCACCTTGTCAATGTTTATGACTTTCGTTTCCTTGCTGATGCCCGGCACTTTGTTGACGGTTCGCTCGGCGAAAAAGG
>QNFK01000378.1 GCA_003645495.1 Gammaproteobacteria bacterium | reverse complement strand
TTCGTCGATCGTTGCGCAATCAATGCACTCGTCCGCATAGGGATAAGCGCGAAGCCGACTATCTCCGACAGGCTCTCCACACTTGACGCACAACCCGTACGCGCCGGAGTCCATGCGTTGCAAAGCAGCGGAAATTTTCTCAATTTCCTCACGGGCTTCGTTACCCAGCGCATCAACCACCTCGCTGTCCTCAAGTTGCGTCGCCCGTTCCTCGGAATCGTCGTCGAGCCCGCGGCGGACATTACTTGTGATTCGGCTCAATCGGGCGCTAAGCTCCTCTTTTTTCTGCAACAGGATTTCGCGCAGGTCATTCGGCCAGCTTTGCTTCATAACAACTATGCTCCAGTGAGTATCGGCACCAGCAGCGCCGCATCAGGATTCAATTAAATCCCAGTCTGCAGGTTGCCGAAATCAGTACAAGCACGTAGGTTTGGTCTTAAGGTAGGTAAATTCCGATACAGGCTAAGCAACAGGCCGTATAGGAACCAATTGAGAGGACATCTAGTCTAGTCAATACTATTGAGACATTCGTAACAGAATTTCACTGCATAGGTTTAGAAATGCAAAAAATCAGTCAGATAATGTGCGTGGTCGATCCGACCGCCAACACTCAGCCAGCCTTGCAGCGCGCGGCGTGGCTGGCCACGAAAACAGGCGCCGAACTTGAACTTTTTGTTTGTTATTACAACGAGTATCTGAGCGGCGACCGGTTATTCGACTCTCCTTCTCTTGAGAAGGCTCGCGAGGAGATCATCAACGGTCATGAAAAAAACCTGGAGGAGCTGGCCGAGCCGTTACGCAATACAGGCCTTGTTGTCAAAACGACGGCTATTTGGGATCACCCGCTTTACCAGGGCGTTGTCCGCCACGCGGCCGCGACCGGCGCAGATGTCGTTTTCAAGGACACGCATCATCATTCGGCGGTATCACGCGCGCTGTTGACCAATACTGACTGGAACCTGATTCGTGCTTGCGCTGTACCCCTGTGGCTGGTCAAGGCACAGGATATTCCAACAAATCCGCTATTCATTGCGGCAATTGACCCAATGAACGAACACGACAAACCAGCAGCGCTGGACGATGAAATTCTTGCGCTAAGCAAGATGCTGGCAGAAGCCTCTGACGGTGCAGTCCGCGCCTTTCACTCCTTTGATCCGCGAATTGCTGTCGCAACAGCCACGGCAAACGCATACATACCGGTGTCTTTACCGTTCGACGAAATCGAGAAACAAATGCGCGAACAGCACGAGAAGCGTTTTGTTGAAGTAGTCGAATTTCACGACATCCCCAAAGACATGTCGCACCTGGTTGCGGGGTTAACTCACGAGGAGTTGCCGCAACTGGCTGAAGATAAGGATGCTGCCGTCGTCGTCATGGGCGCCGTGTCAAGAAACCGCTGGAAAAGACTGTTCATCGGTGCAACCGCTGAACGAACGCTGGAGCATCTCCCCTGTGATCTCCTGATCGTCAAGCCGGACTGGTTTCAGATACCGGCTGATATCTCTGACGAACGAGCTGCTTGAAGGCACACGTAAGTCATCCTTATTCGCGGCGTCTCAGCTGTCGTGCATTTCTGTACGCTGCAATTAAGCATATTAATCCAGACAGCCGCTCCTACAGGACGGTGCCAGTTACAAAAGAACGCGAAGCTGTAGGAGCGGCTGTCTGGATTAATGTGCTTATGTTCCAGAGCTTAGGAATGCACGACAGCTGAGACGCCGCGAATGCCCGACACCCGGTTTGCCGATTACCGGTACCCTATCGCGACCTGCGAGAAATAAACCGCGTAACAATCAATCCCAACCCGGCAATGATGCAGAACAAACCAAGAAACCAGATGAATAGCATCGGCGCATACTCGTACTGCTTCAGCACCAGAACAATAAACAAACTGCCCACGGCAACGAGAAAATACGGCACGATTTCATAGATTGGTTTAGGCAAACGCATTGCGACTTCCAGCGATAAAGCAATATCCTGCGATACCGTCAGTTTGCGCAAAAAATGGTACAGATGCCAAAGAATAAGTCACAGAATCGATTCAACGGAAACTTGCTGCTGAAATTTTTATGACGTAGTTCACAAGCCGGCCGCCCGCAAAGTACTTTTCACAGGCGTGACAATGCGCGACCGATCGAAATCGGCCACGCATCAAACTGTCATGGTGAAGTGTGCGGGCTAGTAATTCGCCGTAAGCATTATCCAGAACTTGGTGGTATCAGTAGCATGCTGGTCAGCGTCATACATCGCCGCTTTGAACAACAGGCCGTAGCGATCACCAAGTTTGCGGCCGGCCGAGAGATCCAGTTCAGTACCTCTGTCAGCACACAAGGCCTCCGCCGAGAAGTCATGATACACGCCGGTAAAGCTCCACTTGCCAGCCTTGTATTTGACCGTGGCGTAAAAATCATCGATGCCGGCACCTGGTGTTGCCAGGAACTTGTCCGCCCAACCCTGGAAGGCGTGCAGCGTTGCCAGAGGCGTTATGAAGGAGGCACCACCAACAATTGCGTCACCGCCCAGGGACTCCCAGGCAAGACCGAGCGACAAGCCGTTCTTCATCGCCCAGGTTGCGCCAAGATTGAAATACTCGGCGTCGTAACTGACCAGGTTATTTCCCGCATCAGACTGCGTAGCAATTTCGGCAACCAGGTTCAGCTTGCCCTCGCCCACTGGAATGCCTCCGGTCGCTCGCGCACCGAAAGTTGCCGTGGAAAATGGTGCGAAATCATTATTATCGATCAGGTAGTAATATGGCGTGATAGTCCATGCATCACCCAACTTAATCTTTGCGTTTAGCAAATGGGTGTCGTTGTCCTGACTGCCATTAGTTACTTCCGTACCAAAAATTCGCCGTACAGTCGTCACATAGCTATAAAACAATTTCGTATTCGAAAAACCGTCGAATTTCAGAGTCGCCGAATCGTAAGTCTGCTCATTCTGGCGCCAGCCGACTCCGCCGACAAAGCGTTGATTATCAAGCAGAATTCGTTGCCTGCCGAGCCTGACTTTGGTGTTCTCTGAAGGATCGTAGTCGAGGTAGAGCTGGTTAAGATCAGTCCCCTTCACGTCG
>QNFK01000377.1 GCA_003645495.1 Gammaproteobacteria bacterium | reverse complement strand
GATAGTCAGCCTTCGGCTTTCGCCGAAGGCTGACTATCAAGGTACGACTCGTTCTGACAGCGTCTGTTCGATCAAGTCTGATTTATTACAGCTAGTGACCTGTTTTCAGTAACGGTTGCAGAAGGCGCAAAAGGCGCTCCAGTGCACCTTTGTTTTGCATGACGATCGCGCGACCGCGATTGCCAATGTCAGTTGCTGAATCCTGGTCAGTGAACAGGGCAGCTATGGCCGTCCCCAATTGACCGGCGTTGTTTACGGTAACCGACGCACCCAGCTTCTCAAACATGTCCGCGATATCCTGCGTACTGAAAAGATGTGGACCGGTAACCACGGGCAGCCCAAGCGCCGCAGGTTCAAGGAGGTTGTGCCCACCGACCGGCACGAGGGTCCCACCAACGAAAGCAACGTGGCTGGCTGCATAAAACAGCGGCACCTCGCCCATTGTATCGCCGAGCAACACTTCGGTATCCGACGTATAGGGCAAACCATCGGTCCTGGAAATAAATTTGTGCCCACGTTTGTGCAACAGTGTGCGAACGGCGGCGAATCTCTCCGGATGTCGCGGCACCAATATCAGCAGTGCATCTGGAAACTTCCTGAGCACCAGTTCATGCGCATGCAATACCTGCTCCTCTTCGCGGTCATGAGTGCTGGCTGCGACCCAGACCGGTCGACCTTCAAAATTATCGCGCCGAAACTCTGCACCTTTTTCGACCAGGTCAGGCGGCAATTCAATATCGAACTTGATGTTGCCTGTAACCCAGGTTCGTTCGGGTGCAGCGCCCAGGGAACGAAACCGATCGGCATCCGTCTGGCTCTGAGCTGCAATAACGATACCGTAGGACAACGTATCCCGAAACAGCGGCAAAAACTTTCTATAACTCTTTACCGATTTGGGTGAAATTCGCGCGCTGACCAGGACAAGGGGAATTTCTCGCCGCCCGCATTCCTGGTACAGGTTAGGCCAAATCTCGGTCTCCATGATGAGCGCAATTTTTGGTCTGACAGAATTAAAAAAACTGCTGATTGAATTGGGTGTCTCGAAAGGAATGTAGCAATGTGCGACTGACTGTCCGAACAAGAGCCTGACGCGCGCAGCACCCGTCGGGGTCACCGTCGTTATCAGTACCTGCCGGCCCGGGAACTGCTTCATCAATGCGCGTATCAACGGTACGGATGCCTGAACCTCGCCAACCGACACGGCATGTATCCAGATACACCCGGCGACGAATTTAGGATAGCCGATACCGAATCTTTGCCCGAAGCGATCCCAGTAAGTTCGATTGCCCAGCCCGCGAAAAACCCAGTAAGACGCGTAAACCGGCAACAACAGGTAGGTCAGAACTGCATAGGCGAAGCGCATCATCAGGCCGCTGAAGCTAAGTGAAAAACACTAGCCCGAACATTGCATGAGTGGGCACGATGTACCGGCACAGAGAGCGTCAGCCCCGCGGGCGCAAACTGTAACATTTCCACCTTAGCCAAGAATGCCGCAATGATTCGAATCATAACCCCATTTCTTTTGTGAGCGCCGGCACTCATGCAATGTTCGGGCTATGCACCCAGTTTGTCGATTATCCTGCTCGACGAATGGCCGTCACGAAAAGCGAGAGCACGAACTTCGCCGCCGTTGCGCAAGACATCTTTCGCGCCTGCAATTTCGTCGCTGCGATAATCGCCACCCTTGACCAGAATATCCGGCAACAGGGACTGAATGAGTCGCGTCGGTGTATCTTCCGAAAAAGGCACGACCCAGTCGACGGCGGCCAATCCGGCGAGAACCGCCATACGATCTTCCAATGCGTTGATCGGCCGCGACTCGCCTTTGAGCTTGCGGACGGAGTCGTCATCATTAACGGCTACGATCAATCGATCACCCAGGCTTTTCGCTTCTTCAAGGTAGGCGACATGCCCTGCGTGCAGGATATCGAAACATCCATTGGTCATGATGACCGTTTCGCTGCGGCTTTTTGCTTCTGCAACCAGCGATTGCAACTCCTCTTCGGCCACCAGGCCCCGGCCACCCTGCCCGCGCCGGTGTAATGCGACGCGGATCTCCGAAGGTGTCACAGCAGCAGCACCGGATTTTCGAACAACGAGTCCAGCCGCAAGATTAGACAGCGCCGCAGCTCCTTGCAGGCTATCGCCACTGGCGAGGGCACCCGCCAGCACCGCAATTACCGTATCACCGGCGCCGGTAACGTCGAATACTTCCCTGGCCCTGGTTGACAGGAATACGGGCTCGTCGCTGCCCTGAACCAGCAACATGCCTTTTTCGCTGCGAGTTACCAAAATGGCCATGAGATCGAGGTCGCTGACCATCTCCCTGGCGCGCGCGACCAGTTCATCGTCCGTGCTACAAATCCCGGCTACCGATTCGAATTCGGACTGGTTCGGCGTTATCAAAGTCGCGCCGCGATATTTCTCGAAATCATTGCCCTTTGGATCGACCAGAACCGGCAGGCCGGCAGCCCTGCACGCCTCTATCATTGCGGCAACATCAGCAAGGGCGCCCTTGCCATAGTCAGAGAGAATGACCGCATTCGCGTTTTTCAGTCGTTTGGCCAAAGCCTGGGTAAGCTTGTCGCTCCCGGAAGCCGTAGGCTCTTCGCGATCCAGGCGAATAAGCTGCTGCCCGCGACTCTGGATACGTGTTTTGGTCGTGGTTGGCCAGTCGGAAACGCTCGTGAAGCGGCAATCGATATTTTGCTGTTCGAGAATCGACGCCAGCACCGCTGCCTCATCATCTTTGCCGACAATACCGATAAGCGTAGTAGCAACGCCGAGACTGGCGAGATTGACAGCCACGTTGGCGGCGCCACCAGCACGATCGTCGGTCTCGCGAACATGTACAACGGGAACCGGTGCCTCAGGGGAAATACGGCCCGTGCCACCGAACAGGTATCTGTCCAGCATTACGTCGCCGACAACCAGAATCCTGGCGCGGCCAAAATCAGGAATTGAAAGAGTCACGGCGCCAGATGTTACTACACTCGGATCGCTTCGCGACCGATTGGTATCGCTGAAAACGCTTCAGGTGGTCTGAGGCGAGGCAAGTTTGTTCCAAAAAGCGGAGCG
>QNFK01000376.1 GCA_003645495.1 Gammaproteobacteria bacterium | reverse complement strand
GTTATTATCACCGGCCTGATCATGTTCGCAATGATCGACACACCGTGGTGGGACAGGACGAATTCCCTGTCGGAATCCACGCTTGGCTGGACGTTCTTTTTGCATGGTCTATCGACATTGGCGCTGGTGGGGTTGATTTCGCTGCACGTCTATTTCGCACTACGCCCGGAAAAACTTTTCTACCTGCGATCGATGTTCGGTGGCTGGATTTCCAAAGATGAACTTTCAGCGAATCATGATCCGGAGCGCTGGGCGCCCGACGAAACTTCCTGATTACCCCACACATATCTTTTCCTAACGCGATTCAAATACCGTGAGTAATTCTCTGCACGAAAATATCGAAGTGATCGAGTCCGGTTACGAATTCCTGCTGGCGTACGCTGCGCAGGGACGCGAATCCGATGATGGGTCGGACACGCGGGCTACGCTAAGCGGAATGTCTGATGCGACTGTCGCAATCGTTACATCACTGGGCGATGAGGACGGAGAATTTCCAGCCGTTGTCGTGGATGATTCGAGAAAAGCCGGCGCCGCAATACGGCTTGTACTTGGCCAGGATAAAATCAGCTCCGAGCTGGTTGATAACCTGAATGCGTCAATACATTTGCGGGCGTTGCTGACTGACCTGTTTTTGCTAAGCGAGACGGGCAACAGCAACCAACGGGACTGAGTGGAACTTACTGTCCAGGGCACGTACCAACACCTGACCCTCATTTTTTCAATGACAAAACGACTTAATGGATACAAGTAACTTATCACGCCGGCGTTTTCTGGAACTGGTCGGTGCTGCTGGTGGCTCGACCGCGATCTACCAGACCAGCAGGGCCATGGGCCTGTTGCAGGACACAGGTCCGGTGGCGAAGCTCGATTTGCAAGGCGTAGGAGCTGCCGGGAAGAAAATAGCCGTACTGGGCGCTGGAATCGCCGGACTCACAGTAGCGTATGAACTGGAGCGCGCCGGGTATGAGGTGACTGTCCTGGAGGCATCGCATCGTATTGGCGGTCGAAATATGACATTGCGCCATGGCGACCTGATCGATGAGATGGGCCACAATCGCGTCTGCAATTTCGACGATGATCCTGACCTTTATTTCAATCCTGGTCCGGCACGTATCCCCGGTCACCATAAACGGATTTTGCACTATTGCAAAAAGCTGGGCATTGAGTTGCAGGTGAAAGCCAATTTCGCTCGTCATGCATACACGCATGAAAGCGGTCATTTTGGCGGCAATCCAGTCCGCAAGAGTGAATACTTTGCCGATGCGCAAGGATTCATGTCCGAGCTACTTTATAAAGCCGTCGATAAAAACAGGTTTGATGAGCCTTTGTCAGTGGAAGACAGAGAACGAATGTTGTTATTCGCAAAGCGCATTGGAGATCTGCAGCCTGATGGCACCTACCACGGAACTGCGCGCGCCGGTTATGAATCTGGCGGTTTCATTAAGCCTGGCACACACAAGAAAACGATGGATTTCAGCGCCTTGTTGCAGTCCCGTCATTGGGAATCGGCCTTCGATAACATCCATAATCCCGAATGGGCCGAACCACTGATGGAAGCAGTGGGCGGTATGGATAATATCTCCAGAGGACTTGCCCGCAATGTCAAAAGCCCGATTTTGACCAACGCACAGGTGCAATCTATACAGAATACTGAAACTGGCGTGGATGTTGTCTACAACCACAATGGAGAGCGCAAGAAGCTCAGCGCCGATTGGTGCTTCAACAGTATTCCGACGCAATTCATGGTCGGCATTCCCAACAATTTTCCGAAGGATTACAACGAAGGCTTCGCCAGAGTACGGCCGGACAATTTCTTCAAGATCGGCCTGCAGATGAAAGAACGATTCTGGGAACGTGAAGGCATCTACGGCGGAATCACGCACACCGATCAGAAAATCAACCAGATCTGGTATCCGTCTCATGGTATTCACAAGCAAAAGGGCGTCGTGCTCAGTGCGTATACGTTTGGTGCCGAGCAATCCGCGTTTTTTGAGCGCATGTCGCCCGAAGACAGAATTAGGTATGCAGGAGCGTGCGGCGACAAAATTCACGCCGGTTATTCAAGTTACATAGAGGCCGGAGTTTCTGTCCCGTGGGGCCGAATGAATCACATGATGGGTTGTGGCGTAATCTGGACGCCGGAAGCAATTGAAAAATATTACAAGCGCATGCGAGCGCCGGAAGGTCGGCACTACATGATTGGAGATCAGATCAGCTACCACCCCACCTGGCAGGAAGGTGCATTCGCATCTGCCGAGTACGCTTTGCTTGATTTTGACAAACACGTACGTGCCGAAACGGCCGTTTCCAGGAAGGGCTAGGGCGATGCGAGTTATCCACGGGACAACGATCATTGCTGCAGCAATGCTTCTGTTTGCGTCTTCTGCATTGCTCGCAGATGACGAACTGCCGATTCCGGCAGATGCATATGTCTACTGTACCGTGTGTCATGGTGTGCAGTTGATGGGGAACTCTGTCATCCGCGCACCACGATTGAGCGAAATGGAAGATTGGTATGTCGAAAGACAATTGCAGGCGTTCAAGAAAGGCTGGCGCGGTACGCACGATGCGGATTTAGCCGGCATTGAAATGCAGCCAATGGCAGCCGCTTTGTCGAATGAACAGATCGCAGAGGCGACGGCTTTTGTAGTGAAGACTCGTTCAGACCTCCCAATGGACACGGTGCGTGGCGGTATCTCCCGTGGTCGACACCATTACACAACATGCGCTGCCTGCCACGGAGACGACGGACAGGGAAACGAGACACTTGGCAGCCCGGCTCTCACCAATGTCAATGACTGGTACCTGATAACGCAGTTACGAAACTTCAAAAATGGAAGCCGGGGCGCACACCCGGACGATGCTTATGGCAATCAGATGCGAGCTGCCGCACAAATTCTGGCTGATGATGAGGCGATTAGTGATGTCGTCAGCTACATCGCAACATTCAAAAATAACTAGGGGATACGTATGAAAATTTCAACATTGATAGGTCTGTTACTTTTCGCAGGCATGAACGCGAACGCTGATGTCACACGCCATCCGCTACCTAACAACTCTACCTTTCCAATCTCCCGGGCGGTCGAGGTAACTTCTGACAC
>QNFK01000375.1 GCA_003645495.1 Gammaproteobacteria bacterium | reverse complement strand
GATCGGGGGGGCGGAATCCGGACCTGTCATCAGTGCGGCGTTTCGTGTGGGTATCGGCTGTGTCGTAATGCCGCCTGACCAGACATTTGACGACATCGACGCGTTGCCTGTCCTTGAACTGCCATACCCTGACGGGGACCCGGCCACGATTGCCTGGCCAAATGGTGACCTGGTGGAAGCCAAACCATTGCCAGCAAATGTAGATGCAGCGGTGCTGCAGGCCGCCTCTGACTGGTCATTTGACCGCGAATCAGCCGAACAGGTGACGCTCAGCCTGATGGTTATTCACAAGGGCGATATTATTCACGAACGCTATGCACCTGGCGTCAACATGATGACGCGGACCAGGACATGGTCAACAGCGAAAAGTATCGCGGCGACACTGTTCGGCATGCTTGTTGATGAAGGCAGGATGGAACTCGATACACCCCTTGGCTTTGAGTGGTTGCCAGATTTTGCCTCAACAGCACCTGACCCGCGAAGCGGGATTACGCTGCGCCACGTTTTGAACATGTCGAGCGGATTGTTTCCTGTCGATAGCTTTCGACTTGAATACGCAACCGGCTCCGGCCTTTCCTACTGGGCAGGCGCCAGTTCATTGAACGGTGCCCGCAATCGCGGCCTGGTACATGAACCAGGCACATTCTGGGATTATGAGAATTACGACACCTTGCTGGCCGTATACGCAATGAAGCTGGCATTGGGTGACGACAAAACCTATCGCGAGTTTCCGCGACGTGCCCTGCTGGACAGAATTGGCATGCGCAATACCCTGGTCAGCACAGATCGTTTCCACGATTTCATATTGAGCAGCCAGGTTTATACGAATGCCAGGGACCTGGCACGCTTCGGCTTGCTGTACGCACAAAACGGCATCTGGGATGGCGAACGCCTGATTTCCGAAGAGTGGATTGACTTCGTCCGCACCCCCGCACCGGCAACAGCCGAAAGGGGTAACTTTTACGGCGGGCAATGGTGGCTCGTGCCGGACGACCGGACGGATGTACCAAAAGATGCCTACGCAACCTCCGGCAATCGAGGTCAATACGTCATTGTTGTCCCCTCCCATGACCTCGTAATCGTGCGCCGTGGTCTGGATTACGGTAAACAGGGCTTCAATCGCTGGGACCTGACGAGAGAAGTACTCAAGGCAATATCAGCAAACTAATCATATAGATACGGCCGTAGGAGCCCGCCGTACGATCGAAGCGGTGTCTCAATCCTCGTGATGACGGATCAATCGGCACGGGCGAGTTCGACAATGATCGGTACGGGATTGTCTATAAAGCCATAGTCAAGAATAGCGAACTCGCCCGCTGGGCGGGCTCCTACATGCGTTTCGTCGATCCGAAGGTGATTGGTTTTACCCGGATTCTCACAGCCAAATCCCGATTTCCGTAACAACCGCGTCATTTAACGGTCTACTTGTGTACAATGCGCCGCTGCCCTGTCAGCAGTGGCTTCCTAACAAGGACTTTAGAGACAATTACTATGAATAGACGTATTAGCCGGCGCGGCCTCTGGCTTGCTGCCCTGATTTCCGGGATGTCTGTCTTGCCGCAAATGGCAGGTGCAACTGTCGTTAGATTTGAAACAGTTATGGGCAACTTTGAAGTTAATCTCTACGATACGACAACCCCCATTACGGTGACTAATTTTCTCGGTTACGTAAACAACGGGAGCTACACCAACAGCGTATTCCATCGCTCAGTCCCCGGGTTTATCGTCCAGGGAGGCGGCTTCATCTACGACGGCGTTCCCGGCGTTCTGCCACCCATCCCGGCAAGGCCAGCCATACTTAACGAGCCGATTCTGTCGAACGTGACCGGCACCATTGCAATGGCTAAGTTCGGTAACGACCCAAACAGCGCCACGAATCAGTGGTTTTTCAATCTTGCTGACAACAGCCCGAATCTGGACCTGCAAAATGGCGGGTTCACCGCTTTTGGTGAGGTCGTTGGAAATGGTATGGACGTAGTCAATGCTATTGCAGCACTTCCAAGATTCAATTTTGGCGGTGCATTTACTGAAATACCGTTGCAGAACTACACACCGCCGGCAGATTTTGACGCCAATAACCTGATTATCATTACCGCAATAATCGTCACAGACTCCACGACAGATAGCGCAGGTGTGGCAGGACTCAATCCGGTGGTCAATACCTTGATCAACGCACCTCCTCCACCCCCAATAGATCCTGGCGGTGGCGGCGGCAGCCTCAGCTTCTTCGCACTTTTCGGCCTCTTACTGACCTATCGATTGCGACGGGCCTGATCAGGAAACAGCCGGCGACTATCAATTTTGCGACGGCTGATCCTGGAACTGCTTCGGACTCATGGCTGTCCAGCGTTTGAAGGCGCGCGAAAAATTGCTCTGATCTGAAAACCCCAGCAAATAAGCGATTTGCGCTTGCGAGTGTTTTTGATCGCGAAGATAGTCCTCCGCAAGACTGCGCCGGGTGCTTTCCAATACATCCCGGTAGCTCAACCCCTCTGCGTGCAACTGTCGTTGCAAAGTACTCGCACTGCGATTGAGACGTTTGGATACCAGTTCCTGATCAGTCTTTCCCGATGGCAGCAATGCGATCAGCAAACGCCTGACCTGTGATGCAACCTTGTGCGGATCAAGTGATTCAATATATTGATCCGCGATCCTGTCGGTCACTTTCGCTATGTCGGGTGCGCCGTGTTGCAATGGTTCCAACAGCGTTTTTTTATCAAAATAGAAGGTACCGACCTCCACACCAAATGTTATTGGTGCGCGCAACGCTTGCCGGTAAGCGTCCGGGTGTACGGTCGCCGGGCAGGTGAGCTCGACTCTGAGCGGGCGAATTTCTTTTTCCGCAATGCTATCGCAAAGCGCCAGCAACGCCGTCATTCCGCAGTCGATCCCTTCTTTCGGCGGGCTCTTCGATTCCTCCGGAAAAACGGCCGACAGCGCGTAGTTATCTGCATTCTCGGTCAGGCTGACCTGTACCGATGCCGTGGATAACAGTTTGTAGTAGCGAATGAGCCGCTGCAGGGCACCGAGCAAGGTAGAACTTGCCATCCACGAATAGCCAAATGCATAAAACTGTGCCGGTTTGGCGTAGGTGCCGGTTTT